>CAUZHA010000023.1:0-44486 GCA_963579555.1 Planctomycetes bacterium UBA1146 | reverse complement strand
GGGGTCGGCAAAGAAGCGTTCGCTATGCCAGTCCCAGCGCAGCTTGCGGCCAACGCGAAGGGCGATGTTGCCCAGCAGGCAAAGACTGGTGGTGCGATGACCGATCTCCACATCGGCGATCGGCAGCTCGCGCTTCCTGATCGAGTCCACCCAGTTCTGCATATGACCGGGACTCTCCGGAACCTCGACACTGGCAGGCTCGCGCGGAAGCGGCGCCTCCTTGCCGTCACGGTAGAATCTGCACTTGCCGTTTCCGAAGCCTGTACGCAGCTCTCCGTCTTCGCCGTAGAAGGTCATCCCATAGCGCTCGCCGGGCAGGACATCGCCTCCCTTCTCGGGCTGGTCCCAGGTCAGGGTGAAATCAGGGTCCTTGAACTCCCACCGCGCCTTCATCGAGGCCGGGAAGTCGTAGATATTGTTCTCGGAATAGGTCCCGCGCGCCTCGACGCTCTCGGGTCCCTTGTGATCGACACCCATGGCGAAGGTGATCACGTTGAACATATGCACGCCCCAATCGGTCATATAGCCGCCTGCGTAGTCACTGCACCAGCGGAAGTTGTAGTGTACCCGCGCCGGGTGGTAGGCCGCCTCGGGTGCCGGACCTAGCCAGGCATCATAGTCGAGAGACGGCGGGATCTTCCCGGGAGGAGGGGTCCTTTTTTCAACCTTATTCGTCCACATCCAATTCTTCACGGCGTGCACCTTGCCGATCGCTCCGCCGCGAACCAGGCGCACGATATGCCGAACGTACTCCGTCGAACGATGGTTGATACCCACCTGGACCATGCGGTCGTATTTGCGGGCAGCCCTGACAGCCCGGCGGCCCTCGGCGATGTTGTGGGAGAGAGGTTTCTCGCAATAGACGTGCTTGCCGGCCCTGCAGGCCGCGATCGTAATCGTCGCGTGCCAGTGGTCGGGAGCCGCGACAACGATTCCATCTAACGCCTTATTGTCCATCAACCGCCTGTAGTCGGCGGCCAGCTGGGGCTCACCCCCCGCAGCCTTCCGGGCCCTGGCAAGATGCCCCTTGTCGACATCACAGAGGGCGGCAACCTCCACCTGGACATTCCCCCTGGTCATCCCGAGCAGGCTGCCTCCCCTGCCTCCAATGCCGACATGGCCGACCGCCAGGCGCTCGGCCGGACTCGCGGAGAGCATCCCGGGAACGAAGGAAGGCAGGGCGATGAGAGACGCCGAGCGCGCCAGGAAGCCGCGGCGCGACAGGTCTCGATTGCTTGATCTCATGGACGAAGGCTCCCAACAGGAAACAAAAAACAGTCTCACCAGTCTCACCAGTGTAGCGAAGCCAATGACGGGCAGAAAGAGCTAAACGACGGCCGCCCCCCACGGGCTATCCTTGCTGACGAACGGCCGGCGAGGAGTTAAGATCCAGTTGTTCAACACAGGCTCTCGAGATTCCCTTGTCTTCCATGCGCCCCTATTTAGAGCTCTGCCGTATCTATCTCGTGCCGACCGCCCTGGCCGACAGCTTCGCCGGCTTCGCGCTGGCCGCAGCCGTTTTCAACAGGAGCGAAGATCCCCTGCCGGCCCTGATCGTGGCGGTCATCTCAGCCTGTCTCTACAGCTGCGGGATGGTCGGCAATGATCTCTTCGACCTCGAAAAAGATCGGCAGGGATCCCCGGAAAAAACCCTGCCCTCCGGCGCCCTGCCTGTCGCTCACGCCGCCTGGCTGGCCTCCGCCCTCGCCTTGCTGGCCCTCGGCCTGAGCTTCCGGGTCGGCGAGGCCTTCTGGCCTGTCGGCGTGGTCCTCCTCTGCTCCCTGCTCTACAACATCGGCGCGAAAAACATCCCGGTCCTTGGCAATATCCTGATGGGAAGCTGCAGGAGTGGAAATTTCCTGATCGGAGCGACCGCCGCGGGAGGCTCCTTCCTCCAGGTCTTATCCAGTGGGGCGCTCCTGGCCCCGGCCTTGATCCTCGGCGGATTTGTCGCCGTGGTAACGGCCATCAGCCGCCTTGAGGACAGAGACCATCGTCCCCGGCCCTTCTCTTCGCTGGCGTACCCACTGCTGGTCATCCCGGCCATCCTGACCGCGATGAACCCGGGCTCTCCGGTCAATTGGATCGCCAACCTGGCGCTCCTGGGATTCCTCTTCCGGGCGATCCTGGAGACTGGAAAGAACCGCGAGCTCCTGCACCCGGCGACCTCCTATGTCAGGAACGCCCTCGGAGCACTGATCTTCCTTGACGCTGCCCTGCTGCTGGCGTTCACCCCGCCCGGGCGGAGCTCTCTTCTGCCGGCGGCGGCGCTCTACCTGCTGGCCCTTTTCTCGTGGTGGGCGAAGAGGAACTGGTTACAATCTGGCGGCGCGGACACCTAGGGGCGCAGGTAGCCGGCAAGGGCTCGCGACACGAAGCAACCTGCAGGTTAAACAGGGAACGACTTGAGAAAACCGGGCGGCGAAGATGAATGAGAGAAAGAAGGTACTTGTCGTTGGATCCGGCGGGCGTGAACACACGATCGTATCGGCCATCTCACGCTCGCCTTCAAACCCGGAAATCTACTGCGCTCCCGGCAATGCGGGAATCGCCGAGGAGGCCCAATGCGTCGACATTGGCGGCGAGGACATCGAAGGACTCCTGCAGTTCGCTCGCGCTGAAGAGATCGACCTCACGATCGTCGGACCGGAGGCGCCACTCGTGGCCGGCATCGTCGATCTCTTCGAGAGCGAGGGCCTGAAGATCTTTGGTCCGGGAAAAGGCGGAGCCCAGCTCGAGGGCAGCAAGATCTTCTGCAAGGAGTTCCTCTGCCGGCATGGGATACCCACCGCGGCCTTCGAGATCTTCGAGGACAGCGAGACGGCCCTGGAACATGTAAACGAGCGCCCGCTGCCGATGGTGATCAAGGCTGACGGCCTGGCGGCCGGCAAGGGTGTGATCGTGGCTCACGACAGGGACACGGCGGTCAAGGCGGTCGAGGACATCATGGTGGAGCGCAGCTTTGGCGATGCCGGCTCCCGGATTCTTATCGAAGACTGCCTCACCGGCAGTGAGATCTCGATCATGGCGCTGACCGATGGCGTCAACTACCTGCCGCTCGAGACGGCCCAGGATTACAAGCCCGCCTTCGACGGCAACGAGGGTCCCAACACCGGGGGCATGGGCTCCTACTCGCCCTACTATTCACTCGGAGACCCGCTCGTGCAGGACATCCTCAACAAGGTCATTCGCAAGACCGTGGAGGGACTCGCGCAGGAGGAGCTGCCGTTTAAGGGCGTGCTCTACGCCGGAATCATGCTGACGGATGAAGGCCCGATGATGCTCGAATACAACGCCCGCTTCGGTGATCCCGAAACGCAGTCCATCCTCTCCCGCCTGAAGACCGATCCGCTTGCGGTATTTGAGGCCGCCAGCGAACCTGGCGGACTGGAGAACATGGTGCTTGAGTGGGATGAGCGGGATGCGGTCTGCATCGTGGCCGCCTCGGGAGGCTACCCCGGCTCCTACGAGCAGGGGGTTCCCATCGAGGGACTCACCCCAGCGGGAGAAAACGCGCAGGAAGCCGGTCTCTGGGTCTACCACGCCGGCACCCGTCGCGGTGAGACCGGCGCAACCCTGACCGCCGGCGGACGGGTCCTGGGAGTCACGGCCCTCGAAGAAACCCGCGAGGCCGCGAGCGAAAAGGCCTATGAAGCCCTGGCGGGCATCTCATTCGATGGCCTTCACTCCAGGAGCGATATCGGACAGACGATGGCCAACTGATCGATCGGATACCGGCCGTCGAAAAGCCTGGAGCCTACCGACCCTCTCCCCCTTCGGCCGGCTTCTCCTTGGCAGGGTCTGTGGCTGGAGGAACCCCGGCCTTCTCCTCTTCCTCTTCTTCGGGACAGACCAGGCGGTAGATGTTGTCCATCGTCCGGTTGAGGCTCTCTTTTGAGACACGATAGCGAAAGCCCGCATCGAAAAAACGCAGCACCGCATCAGCCTTGTCCTTCGTGTTCAACCGGGGGTTGATCGCCTGGATCTGAGCCTCTTTTTCAAATTCCCTCTGGTAGCTCACCGACCGCTTGGAGACCATCCTGCCAAGACGCAGGAGGTTCGCGTGCGCGGTAAGCGAGTTGGAATGAACTGCCGGACTGTCGCTGGGAAAGTCGATAAGGACGGCCTTCTGGGTCGCAGCCATCTTCCTGCGCCATTTACGGATATAAAGCTCGAGCCCCTTGCGATCGATCACCCCTGCAGTCGAGTACTTCTTGCCTTCCTTTACGGCATCCAGGGTGGATTTGAAATCATTCCAATGACCGACAAGCTCGTTGATGAAATCATCGTAGACCGTGCACATCAGGTTCGCTTGAGCCTCGCGCTCCTCTTCAGTGCCGACCTTGATAGCGTAGTCCTCCTGGCCATAGAGCCAGACCAGCGGGTTCGCCTTGGGTGGGAAGATTTTCGTTTTGCCCTTAAACGCATTACCGACCGTGGCCGTCTGCTCTTCAAGATCTATCTGGACCCTGAGGTAATAATTGTCCACTCCCAGTGCTTTCTTCGGCACCCAGCCGTAGATGACACCCTTCCGCTTGGAGGTCTTGAGGGTATAGAAGATGGTCTCACCGATCAGGGGCAGTCCATTATGAACCAGGTCCATCTGGATCTTGGTGCCGAGGGGAAGGTCGGACGAAAAGTTCATCTTGAGCTTCAGCGTCTGCTTGCCGCCCTTCGCGGCTGCGACATATTCCGAACTGACGAACTCTATGTACGGCTTGTATTCAATATCCTCGTTCGAATCATCCTGACTGAATCCCCGGGGACAGGAGATGCCCGCAAACAGGATAGCGGCAAGCGCAGGAAGGAACAATCTATCGAACTTCATCAATCTACGTCCTCTTGGAGAAGAATTTTCGGATTGGGCAGATAATAGGAAAGCGTGACATCATCCAGCACCGGCGTCTGCACGACTCCGCCGGCGGTATTGCCGGAGAGGGACTTGGATCCCTTCAGAAAAAACTTATACACGAACTCGGCGCTCTGGCCCTTGACCCCGGTATCCGGCCTGAAGATTTCGCGGCCCGATATCTGGCTCCTGACGTTAGGACTTCTCCAGGGCGCGCGGAACCGAGGCGGCAACGCGTTGGTCGAACGGAAGTAGGCCTCACACTCGACCGGGGTATTCACCAATTGAACCGCCGTGGAATTGGGCAGGGAATCTGTAAAGGTCGTCGGGTAGTACGCGGTCCAATCGATGGACCGCAGGACCACGCTATCCACCCCTGGAGGCAAGGGAACCTCAAAGAGGTTCGCATACTCTCCCGTACGCTGGGTGAAATAACCCGCCCCGGCATTGCTTCCGTAGTAGCGTTTCACCTGGGGAAAGGTTCCCTGGTAGACGATCAGTTCATCGATCGTCGCATTGGCAAGAATCCGTTTCACCGTAGGCGCCACCGTAGTGACCCCGCCGCCTCCGCCCGTCTTGGCGCTGGTGGTAAACCACTTGAACACGCCGGCATCCGAGACGCCCTGCGAACGGATGATTCCGCCGACCATCAGGCCGTCAATGGGCTGACGCTGGTTGAGACGGACCCAGGAGTTGGCCGTGCCATCGATGACCTGCTGGGCTCTCCTGGGGGTACCTCCCGTGGTCACCTCTTTGAAATCAAGATAGAGTTTGATCGGGAAGACGGGGTTGGCATCATCCCAGTCGATCGCGACATGATGCCATTCGTGAGCCCTGAAGTGCTTGATGTCAGCGACGATGTCGGCTCGGGAAATGATCTTCTGCTGGTCAAGGTGCTCGACAATCGGGTTGTCGCCCTGCTGGGGGGCTCCGCCGCCCCCGGTCGAGCCGGGGTCGGGATAGAGCTTCACGCTTCCCGCTCCGCCGCCGACACCCCCGGCCTCCGGAAACGCCTGATGGTAGTACATACGAACGAAACGCATCTGACCCCTGGTATTCTTGAAGAGGAAGAACTGGCTGCCTTCCGACCCGCTGAACTCCTGGGCGGCCGGCAGGACCTCCCTGATCACCTGGGTGCAGCCGAGCAGGCCGCTGAAGACCGGGTCGTCGCCGTCAAACTCGAACTTGACCCAGAAGCCGATCCCGCCGCGGTAATAGGGAACGTTACCGAGAATATTCTGTCCTCTGCTGCCAATACCCGAGGACCCGATCCTCACATTGCCGCCGCCGAGGCCGACCTCTCCAATACGCTGCCGTGCAGGAAGAACCAGCAGCCTGTTGCCGAGGTGCTGCTGGCGGAGGAGACTGGAATTGAATCCATCCGGGAAGAGGTCCGTTCCGATCTCCTCTTTACCGACAATGGGATCGGTGTACTGCGCCGCCACATTGCCCCGGAAGACGTTCAGGTTCTGAAGCGTCTTGAGACGATAGAATTCCCTGTATTTTCTCTGGAAACGGCTGAAGTTGAAGTCAAAGACGCCCTTGAGAGCATCGCTCACCTCATCGCCAAAGAAGCTGACGCCGCTGCCCTGGAGCGATCTTCGAAGCCGACTGACATTCTGCGGATCGCGCTCGGAAAAAGAGTGCTCCGCGAGAATACTCGGATCCCTGCCGAACATCTGGCTCCTGGCGGTATACGGACTCTGCTGGCGGCGTGCATCGAGCAGGCCGGCAAGCTCCACACGTCCATCACGAACCGAGCCCTGCGAATAAAGCTCCGTCAGCGCGTTCATCGGCTCAGGCCAGGTCTGGACAAACTTGCGATCGTTCTTGCTCGAGCGGGCTCCGATATTGAAGGTTTTCTGAAAGTGGAACTGGTTGGTATGCCTCAGAACATCGAACACCTTGACGACCGTCCTGATCTTACGACGGAAAGGGAAAAGATCCGCCGGGACCTCTTCGCTGCCACCACGACTTCCGACCACGGTGCGGGAGGCCCTCTCACTCCATTGTGACTTGTCGACCATCTGACCAAGGGTGGTGATCTCGAAGGTTCCCATCGGACCGAAACAGAACTCGGTGGTGTGTCCCTTTTTCAGCTGGGGAATCTGGCCGCCCGACTTATCAGCCCAGACCAGATCGGACTTATCAACCGCCACATAGGCCGAGAGGTTCGGATTGTAGCGAGAGATCCTGGTGTTGGGATTGAAGTTCGCCTTGATGACTCCCTTGATCAGGTCGTAATACCAGGCATTGCTGTCATGCACCGCGAGCCCGAGCTTGCGGAAGGTGTTCCGTTCGGCTCCCTGGGCGGTTCCCTTCTGCCAGAGCCTGCCGATGGGACTGCCCGCGCCGCCAATGACATGCCCGCGAATCAAGCGGTTGTTCGGCTGATCCGGATCGATCACCAGGACGCTGGCAAAGCCCGGAAAATAGCTGGCATCCAGGCCATCGATAAAATCTTCGAAGCCGGGCTGGCTGGGATCGTTGGTGCGCCAGGCGCGGAAGAACCTCCGGCCGTTTTTTCGATTGCTGACGATCTGCTGAACAATCTTGAGCGACTCGGTATATTCAAGCCGCGGCGTATAGATAAAGATCGGACGCGGCGTAACGTCGCGGACCTCTTCATCGGCGAAGATTCTCTCCCCGAGAATCTGGGCGGCCTGGTCGACAGGTGTGATGGCGCCACCGGCGACCCCCAGGCGGGAATACGGAAAGGTCCTTCGCCCTGCGAGTCCCATGAAGCAGGCAATAAGAACCTCCTCCGGCGCCGTGTTGATGTTCACCGGGTAGCGCGGCTCATGGCCGAGCCGCGGCGCTCCAACGGCGCTGGGCATCCGTAAGCCGCCACCGCCGCCGACGCCGCCTCCCGGCCCCCCTCCCCCGGTATTGATCGTCCCCAGGGCCAGATCGCGAACCTCATCGTCTCCGTCATCGGCCTTGTAGGTGTAGGGATCAAGCCAGGAGTGGCAGACGACGAAATCTTTCACCGTCTCAAAGTTTTCATCCCCAATCAACTGGCGCAGCTGGTTCTTGGACTGGAAGCGCTGACCCTCGAGGCGCTGGCGGAAAAGCATGACGCTCTCCCCCGTGATTCGCAGGCCGGTTCGACGCGGCCCGGTATAGAAGGGGTTGGTCACCTGGCGGCCATCGCGTTTGAGGCGGGCGCTGCGCTCGATCACGGTCCCGAGATTGTCGAGCATCCTGGCCAGCGTATCCTGGCGGCCGTTCAGGTTGATGAGCGAGTTGGTGTCAATAACCTTGGTCTTGTACTGAAAACGATAACCCGCGACATCAAGGTAGGTGCTCCAGCGTCCGACCCTCGGATCCTCGACTCCAGCCCGGCCATGGGCGAGGTCATCTTCCTTGGGCAGGCGGAACAGCCAGCTGGTATTACCGTAGAAAGACCATGAGTAGTGATTGCTGGCCTCGTGCAGCTTGGCAACGACCATGTCCAGGGCAGAGCTCGACATCATCTCCATGCGCTGGGTATCAACGTAATTGTTGGCGGCCTTGCGCTCCAGCCTCATGAGCTGGGCAAAGGATGCTCCCAGGACGGCAAGCAGGGTGAGAACCCCAAGCGCGATGATCAGCATCGCGCCTTCCCGCCTGTCAGCGGCAAAATAACCGGAAGGCTTTGCGCAGAGCTGGCTGCCGAGCCTCTCCCTGCGCGAATCACTGCGCTCATCACTGTTCAAACCGTTTTCAGTCTTCTGCATTCGAACTTTCCGTCCCTGGACTGTGCGAGTAGGAGCTCAAAAACAAGAAACGACTCGGTCGAGCCGCCAGGTAGCTTTCGCAACATCAGCCAGAAACGCTGAAAGATGCACCGAAAGAGACCTCTATCCCTTACCTATATAGACTGCCTGCCAAAGCATGGCGTTGCAAATCAGCATAGGCAAAGTCGTCCGTTTTTTACAGGCGCCATCCGGATGCCTGAAGACAAGATAGCACAAATGACAGAACGCTGTCAGCAGTACCGACTTGTGGAAAACTCAGGGAGTTTAGCACACGATGGGGCCCCCGGCGAGAAACGATCTGTGGTCCTACCGGCTAAAAGACCAGCGGAGCACTTAAATTATCCGTACTCCGCTGGAATTCTTTTATTCGCATGAACGCAGCGCGCCCCAGTCCCCGCCCCAGTCCCCGGCCGGGTTACAGGCCGGGTTACAGGCCGGGTTACAGGCTAAGCTCCGCGCGCACCTGTGTCTCGATCCTCTCGAGAATGTCAGTGTTCTCATCGAGGAACTGGACCGTGCGGTCTCGCCCCTGGCCGATTCGAACATCCTCGAAAGAATGCCAGGAGCCCGAACGCTTGACGATCTCCTGCTCAACCGCGACATCGAGCAGATCACCGATATAGGAAATGCCCTCGTTGAAGATGATGTCAAACTCAGCCTGGCGGAACGGAGCCGCCACCTTGTTCTTGACCACCTTGACTCGCGTCCGGTTACCACGGAATGTGTCTCCATCCTTGATCGCTCCGATTCGGCGAATGTCGAGCCGGACCGAAGAATAGAATTTGAGCGCCCGGCCGCCCGAGGTCGTCTCGGGGCTGCCGAACATGACTCCGATCTTTTCCCGGATCTGGTTGATGAAGATCAGACAGGTCTTCGATTTGCTCACAGAGCCGGTCAGCTTGCGCAGAGCCTGCGACATCAGGCGTGCCTGGAGGCCGACGTGACAATCTCCCATGTCACCCTCGAGTTCCGCCCGCGGTACGAGAGCGGCAACGCTGTCGATGACAATCACATCGAGCGCGTTTGAGTTGATCAGCATCTCGGCGATCTCCAGGGCCTGCTCGCCTGAATCCGGCTGCGAAACGAGCAGCGTGTCAAGATTGACCCCCAGCTTCCTCGCGTAGCTTGGATCGAGGGCGTGCTCGGCATCGATAAAACCTGCCGACCCGCCCGACTTCTGGGCATTGGCAATAATCTCGAGGGTCAGCGTGGTCTTGCCCGAAGACTCAGGACCATAGATCTCGACGATCCTCCCGCGCGGAACACCACCGACTCCAAGCGCGGCATCCAGCGAGATCGAACCCGTGGAGATCGTGTCCACATCGACCTTGTGATCAGCGCCGA
The DNA here is from genome assembly GCA_963579555.1 of Planctomycetes bacterium UBA1146. Lineage (GTDB taxonomy): Bacteria > Planctomycetota > UBA8108 > UBA8108 > UBA8108 > UBA8108. Next base: position 34,553 of record CAUZHA010000023.1, on the reverse strand, counting down.
GGAACATGATAGATCCCTGGCCGCACTTGCGTTGAATCTGGTCAAGAGCGAAATCGAGCGCCTGCTCTTTGCCCTTTTTTTCTTTGTCATTTTTTTTGGCGGAAGCCTTTGCCTGGCTTTTACTCTTCGACCCCTTTGGAGAAGAACCGGCCTTTGAAGTTGTTTCTTTTTGTGGCACCACTATTTCCTGGCCATTCTTCCGCTCTGGCGTTTCCTGCTTTGGCGCTTCCTGCTTTGCTGTTTCCTGCTCTACCGGAAGTTCCGCCACCGCCGTCGAACTTTTCATTCTACCCATTTTCTCTACACTCCTTATCAGCTTGGTTACTTTAGATCACGATTTGTTTTCCTGAACCAGAAGCTGTCCGAAAACATCGGTCCAACAGGAGGACCACCATTTTCGACCACCGTCGGCTCATACTCTAACTGTCCCCTGCTTCCTTGTCAGACGAAGAATCATCGCCGGAAGGGCTCGCCTCGGCTTCGCCGTTGCCAGGGTTCTCCTGGCCGGGTTCGCCCCCCGAGCTCTTGCCTTCATCTACCCGGACCTCAGACGCGCTGCCGACGCCGCTGGCACCAGCCTGGCCGGAACCCCCGGCCGCCTCCGCCATGCGCCTTCTGGCAGTATCCTTCATATAGCCATCCAGGGTACTGCGAATCTCGCGCTTCGTACGCGCCGGGTGATACATGACCCTCCAGCGCTGGCCAGGTGACAAGTCACCATAGTTCTTCCGCACGAGATTACGCCTGAAATCGAGCGCCTCACGCTCCCCCAGCCTTCTGCTCCCGTTACTGCAGGACACCGAGATGGCGCCCATGAGGCCGACAAGAACGACTGCCCGGGCAAGCGCCCGCAGGCGGCTGTCGGGCAAACAGGAGGAAGCCGCACCAGGAAAGGCCCTGGAGCACTGTTGAAGCTTCGTTCGAATAAAAGAAGGTACCGGCATGATTCTCCCGAACTTCCCTGGCTCCTGTAAATACAGGAAACGACAGGGGTCCGTAAAAAACGAAAAAGCAGAGTATTCGTTCTTCCCCAATTCCTACGGGGAGAACGGTCCCCGTGAAGGAACATGCAAACCGGCAGCGGGGATTCTATTGAGTCCCACAGGGAGTGCAAGAAAAAACCCGGCGACGATTGGGGCGCTGACCCGGATCAAGACAGCTACACATCCCCAAAACCCGCGGAAACGCTGAGCCTTTGTCGAAATAAACTGTCTTGATGCGCGTAAATACCTAATGGTAAATTCCGGTCTCTTTTCGTCTGGAACTTTTCGAAACCTCCCTTCTTCACAGGGTCTCTCTACCTCTTTATTTCTCAAGGAAACAGTATGAGCACTCCTTACAAGCTTGAATATATCTGGCACGATGGCTACCAGCCGACCGCCAATCTTCGCAGTAAAACCAGGATTATCGATCGAGACAGCGAACCCACGCTGGAGGATTGTCCCCAGTGGGCTTTCGACGGCAGTTCGACCGAGCAGGCCGAGGGCGGCTCATCCGACTGTCTCCTCGACCCGGTCAACATCATTCCCGACCCGGGCAGGAGAAACGCCTACCTGGTCATGACCGAGGTCAAGAACGCCGATGGTTCCGTCCACCCCTCCAATACCAGGGGCGGCTGGGATGACAACGACGACCTCTGGGTCGGGCTCGAGCAGGAATACGTCCTCATGGACGGTGACAGGCCCGCCGGCTTCCCCGCCGAGGGCTACCCGGGGCCCCAGGGTCCCTACTACTGCTCCGTCGGACACGGCAACGTAGTCCTTCGCCAGCTTGTCGAAGAGCACCTCGATGTCTGTCTCGATGCCGGCCTCAAGGTCACGGGCATCAACGCCGAGGTCATGCTCGGACAGTGGGAATACCAGATCTTCGGGAAGGGCGCCAAGAACGCGGCCGATGCCGCTGTCTACTCCCGCTACCTGCTCTATCGAACCGCCGAGCAATACGGCGTCACGGTCGACCTGCATCCCAAGCCGGTCAAGGGTGACTGGAACGGAAGCGGAATGCACTGCAACTTCTCGACCACGAAGATTCGCGACGGAAGTGGTGACGCACAAGCCAATGAAGCTTACATCACCTCGATCTGCGAAGCCTTCGGGGAAACCCACGATGAGCATATCGCCGTCTACGGTGCCCACAATGAACAGCGCCTGACCGGTCTCCACGAGACCCAGTCGATCGACCAGTTCAGCTACGGGGCCTCGGACCGCGGCGCCTCGATCCGGATCCCCATCGGTACGGTCAACGCTGGCTGGAAGGGCTACCTCGAAGACAGGCGTCCGGCCTCCAACGCCGACCCCTACCAGATCATCAGCATGATCCTCGCCACCCTGGCGAAGGTCGATGGCGAAACAGGCAAAGCAGAGGCCTGATCCCGGCCGCGCTGGCGAAGGTCGACGGTTGATCTGCTGACAGCACGAATTCAGAGAGCCGTCCTTCCCCCGGGAAGGGCGGCTCTTTTTTCTTTCCCAACCGCGAACTCGAACCCTTTGCCCCCTTGAATGCCGGGTGCCATGGGTATTAGGATAGTCGGTCCGCCCCCTGGTAGAGGGCGCGCGGAAACGCGAAATCAATTCAACAGAACAGAACTCAGAACTCTTAAGGAGAATATGCCATGGACGTTCCCGATACGATGAAAGCCCAGGTCTTCTACGAGCCGGAGCAGATGACCCTCGAGGAAAAGGCTGTTCCCGCGATCGACCCCGAGCAGGTACTCGTCAAGGTACACGCCACCGGGATCTGCGGCTCGGATGTCGCCTATTACTTCGGCAAGAGCTCGGTCGGAACCGAGTCCGGCAAGGGCCCCCTGGTGCTCGGACATGAGCTCTCCGGCATCGTGGCGAAGGTTGGCGCCCTAGCGGCCGAGAAGGGCGGTTTCGCCGTTGGCGACCCCGTCGTCGTCAATCCCGTACAATCCGACGTCGATTCGCCCTGGACCCAGAAGGGCCTCTCCAACGTCGACCTCGGAACCGTGGTCGGCGTGTCGGTCGACGGCGGCTTCGCCGAGTACTGTGCCTCGCACTGGTACTGGACCGTGAAGGTTCCCCAGGACATGAACCTCGACATCGCCGCCTCGGCCGAGCCTCTCGCCTGCGGCCTCTACGCCGTTAAAAACCTGAACATCGAGGCCGGGCAGTTTGTCACCATCTTCGGACCCGGCCCCATCGGGATCATGATGGTCCAGATGGCGAAGGTCTACGGAGCCGGTAAGGTGCTGCTGGTGGGAACCCGCGATGAGCGTCTCGATGTCGGCAAAGAGCTCGGTGCCGACCTCATCGCCAACACCAAGGACCCGGAGTCTCCCGACTACGTCGAGGATCTCGGCCAGTTCATCCAGGACAACAACGATGGCGAGCTCTCCGACCGGACGATCCTCGCCACCAGCAACCTCGGGGCGATCAAGTCGGGCGTCGATACCGCAGGCAAGGCCTCGACGGTCGTCATCTTCGGACTGCCCGGAGACGATGACGTCCACAGCGTCAGCGGGATCGAGTGCATGCTCAAGGACATGACGATCCGCTACTCCTGGCTGGCGCCGGACACCTGGCCCGAAGCCGTCGACCTTCTGCACAGCGGCAAGGTCCGGGTCGAGCCGATCCAGAGCTACAGCTTCGCGCTCGAGGAGCTAGGCGACTCGCTACGCAAGGTCAAGGACCGCGAGGGCAATGCGATCAAGCCGCTGATGAAGAACTGATTCATTCGCCACCGGGTTGAATCAAGGCGGGGTCCGCTGTCTTTCATGACGGCGAGCCCCGCCTTTTTTGATTCGAACAGCCGCTCAATCGTTGACGTTGTCGCCGCCGGTCAGGAAGCCCATATCCCTGTTGGAGGTATTCCTGCTCCCTCCCCCAACGACCGAGTGATCGCCATTGGCGGTGTTGTTACGGCCGCCGCCGATAAAGGAGAACTCTCCGTAGGCGAAGTTACCTCCGCCTCCGCACACGGTAGAACCCCTTGCCTCGGCCGAGTTCCCCCAGCCGCCGCTAACCGTGGCGGCTCTTCCAATGGCGTAGTTGCTGTCTCCCCCGCCAACAGCGGCCGCCTCGCCATTGGCGATATTGTTAAAGCCGCCCGCCACCGTTGAGAGCCAGCCTCCCATGCTGTTGCGGGCGCCGACGATCAGCCCGCCCCAGCTCCAGTAATTGTTCATCGCGCCCACTACGAGATTGTGGGATCCGGTCCTGTAGTTGCCATCGTCGGTATCGCCGACTCCATCATCGGTACGATTCTCCTGGTAGCCGATGATCAGGTTGCCGAGACCATTGGTGAGATGGGTGCTTGGATTCCATACATCTCCCCCGCTGTCTCCCCAGCTCGATCCCATCCCGTTCACAAGCTGCAGGTTCGCGCCTGTAATGATAATTGTAGGCAGCCGGGTGCCCTGGTTGCCTATCGGGACCTGGGCCAGGCTCAGGTGGCTCAGTATTTCAGCCTGCTCCGCCGTAAGAACCGGACCGGCCTGGGCGCAGGCGACTGGCACCGGCTCATCCCCTCCGTTAAAAAGCCAGCGCAACAGGTAGACCGCATCGCCGATATCCCGGGCGCCGTCGCCGTTGGTATCACCGTTGACTGCGGCGGTCGGATCTTCATCACCGCCGGCAAGCGCTACCAGTTCGAGCGCGATAACCCCGAGGATCGCCGCGTTGAGAAAGAGAGCGAAGAGAATCAGGCGTTTCATAGGATTACTCCTTTCAGGATGGTTCTGAGTTCCGGAGCCAAATGCACGGCGTGGTACCTATCAGGACCTTCCTTAGTTCACGCCTGTTGACCCGTCATTTCCATTATACCCCGTTAATTTTCCTCGCCTTCCCAACATTCCAGAATCCAGCGATAAGGACCCGGCCAGCCTCTAAAACAGGATCGAGCGGCCGCCGTGCAAAAGAAAAGCCAACCGGGGTATCATGACCCGGTAAACGACAAAGGGAAAATGACCGCGCAAGGAGCGCCGCCTTGAAGAATCCGGATCTCAAACTACCCAGCCTGGCAGATGTAGAGAGCGCTCGCGAGAAGATCCGTCCCTGGCTGCCCCCCACCGCGTTAGGCTCCTATCCCGCGCTCTCGGCTCTCGCCGGAGTCGAGCTCCTCGTCAAGCACGAGAACCACCAGCCCATCGGCGCCTTCAAGGTCAGAGGAGGCATCAACCTGCTCAGCCGTATCAGCGAGGAAGACCGGCAGCGGGGAGTCATCTCCGCCTCGACCGGCAATCACGGCCAGTCGATCGCCTACGCCGCGAAGCTCTTCGGGGTGCGAGTTGTCATCACCGTACCCGAGGATGCAAATCCCTCGAAGGTAGACGCGATGCGAGCTCTTGGCGCCGAGGTCGTCTTCCACGGGGAGGATTTTGACTCCGCCCGGGAAGAGGTCGAACGCCGCAGCGAGGCAGAGGGCCTGCGCTATATCCACTCGGCCAACGAACCCCTGCTGATCGCGGGGGTGGGGACCTGCGCGCTGGAGATCATCGAGGAGGAGCCCGACCTCGACGCACTTATCGTTCCCATCGGAGGGGGAAGCGGGGCCGCGGGGGCGGGAATCGTGCTCGAGAGCGTGAGTCCCGAGACCAAGCTCATCGGAGTACAGGCAGAGGAGGCGCCGGCCGCCTGGCTCTCCTGGAAGGAAGGACGTCTCGTCGAAGCACCCATGACCACTTCGGCCGAAGGTCTCGCGACCCGCTGCGCCTTCGAGCTCACCCAGGACATGCTCAGACGGCACCTCGATGACTTTGTCCTCGTCAGCGAGGAAGAGATGAACGAGGCCGTGCGAATCCTGCTCGAGAAAACCCGTAACCTGGCCGAACTGTCGGGAGCCGCGGCCCTCGCCGCGGCGCTGAAGCTCAAGGACAGGCTCGCCGGGAAAAAAACCGCCGTGGTGCTCAGCGGCGGCAACATCTCGACCGTGCAACTGCGCGAGATGCTGCGCACGACCTGAAGCGTCAAGGGGCCACGCTGGGAGAAAGCAAGGCCCATTGGAGATCAGTGAATCAGGAGATCAGCCTCGGCCCCTGCCGCCGGAGCGGCCCCTGCCGCTGGAACGTCCCCGGCCATCAAAGCGGGCGCGATCCTCGTCTTCGCCTTCCCTGCGATCATCGTCGCCGGTATCGCCGGTATCGCCGGCATCGCTGGCGCTGCTGCCGAATTCCTCGGAACTGGCATCGATCTCGATGGTCTGGACCGAACACTGCTGACCGGAGTTGATCGAGATGAAGAGATAGGACGTCTGCTCAGGATTGATTTCCCCGTAATAGCTCTGGTACTCACCGGCCTTCCACTTGACAGGCTTGCCGTTAACCGAGAAGTTCACGCTCTTGCCCACGCGCACAATCCGAACACGGTTCCAGCCCGCCTTCAATTCGATCTCAAGGCGCTTGGAGCGCAGGTCATCGGAGGTGATCCCGACACACCGGCCGCCGGATACGTTGACCGTCGCCGAGAAGTCGCCCCGCAGAAGCCTCTTGGAACTCAGCATGGCGTATCTCCAGATGCCGGTGGTGTTCTTGGCAGCAAGAGCCTCACCGCGCCGGGCGAGAGTCATCTTTTCAAGCGAATGACGCTTCCAGCGCCTGTCCTGGTAACAAAGGACCTGCAGTTCCGAAAGCTTGACTCCACGAAAGGCGCCGATTTCCTTTTCGATCTCGGCCAATCTCTTCTGAATCCGGACCTGGCTCAGGCCCTCAAGCCCGGCAAGCAGCTTGCCATACCAATAGGCCGCCCTCATCAGGCAACTGATCCGGACAAGATCCTTGTTCGCCTGCGCCTGCTCCCACCAGCCGTCAGCGACCCCCTGGAGCTCCAGGGGGACAGCAGAGGCGCTGAACTCAGCAGCGGCCAGCTTCTTGAACTCGCCCTCGGGTCCCTTGCCCAGCAGCGGCATACCTGATTTCCAGTCGCGCTTGTAGAGAGCTATAAACTCTCCTATAACCCCGTTGGCCTCGACATTCTCCGGATTTCCGGCGAGCTTCTCGATAACCGGTTTGACCTCTTCAAAGCGCTTTTCAAGCACCTTGATATACTTTCCCTTGTCCTTGGCAATGCCCAGGAGGAGCTTGTCCCGTGCGGCCCTCTTGCGAGCGAGCCCGGCGAACCTCTCGGCAGCCGGGTAGTCATCCGTGTGGATCGCCAGGTCGACGAGATTCATCCACTCGTCGAAAACGGTCTCCTCTGTGATGAGCGACTTGGTCCTTGGGAAAGCGGACAGCAGGCTCTCCTTGACCTGAACCGGATTGATCAGGTAGCCCTCATCCATCAGGGTGTAGGCATCCAGAGCGGTCTCAAGGTCGGCGCTGCGGGTGGAGAGGTCCATGGCCTCCTTGAGGAGAACGAACCTCGCGACCATGTCAGCCTTCTCCCGCTTCGCCTTGGCGAAGAGCACCTTGGCAAGGTCACGCCGCGCGGCGATACCTCTCTTCGAGTACTCGGACTTGAAGAGCTTCTTGATAAGCTTGCTCGTCTCCTCCTGCTCAAGCGGAGGAGGCTGAGGGAGCTTACCCGCCTGGGAAAAAGCCGGAAGAGAATACGCGAAAGCCACCAGGCAGATGAAAATCGGTGCGATATATCGATTCAATGCGGCCTCCTGTAACCTGTTACATCCGAAACTCTTCGGATGGAATCAAACCCCTGCCGACAAAACAAGGTTCATAAAAACCCCGAAACCGGTAAAAAAAACGGCCTCAAACAGGCAGGACAACGACATCCTGCACCATGAGCCTGAATGCTGCAAGCGGAAGACAATTAACGACAATCCGCAATCAACCCCGACCTCAGCGCCTGCATTGGCTCATACAGCCCTCGATGCGTACGCATTCGGCTCCCAGGGCCGGAGCGGGACCGTTCTGGAACATGTAAGAGAGCAGGTAGACCGCATCTGAAAGGTTGACAGCGGAATCGCCGTTTGAGTCAAGGACGGCAAGATTTCCTCCCTCGCCCAACCCCTCACCCTCACAGGGAAGCTCGGCCGGAACACCCAGGTAGAGCCGCCGCAGCAGGCGAACGGGATCTGAAATGTCCAGGATGCCATCCTGGTTGGCGTCTCCGGGTAAGCGAAGGCCGCGCGGTCCGCCGCCATCTTCTGCGTAGCCCGGGGTACCGAGCTCGACGGCGCCGGAACGCCAATTGTCGGAATCACTCCAGGTATCCAGCTCCGCGAAGGGATCATTGACCACCAGGGTGAAGCCTTCACCGTCGGCGGCCGGATACCAATCGGCATATTCCAGTTCGAGAAGCGTCTCCCCGAACCGGCCCTTGAGCTCTACGCGCTCACCGCCATTGCTCATCTTCCCGGAATATTCACCCGCCACCAGGATTCCCTCGGCACCGTAACGCGAAGAGAAGGCGGCGAGGTTCTTGACCACGAGCACATGCTCACCAGGGGCCAGGGCATCGATTCCCGCCTCTGAAAAATCAAACCTCACCGCGCCGGCGAGTGAGATGCCGTCAAGATCGAGAACCCGGTCGCCGGTGTTCATCCACTCGATGAACTCGTAGTCCTCCGTGGCGAAGCCGGCGCCCGGCGCCGCGTCCGGCGGGTGGTACATGAGCTCGGTGATCCGCAGGGGGAAGCTCCCCTCTACGATAAAGAGCGCCTCGCCCAACGCGCTCCACTCGCCATCTTCCCTGGTACGCGCCTTGACCAGCATCGTCTCATCTATAGCAAAGGGCTGCGTATAATCGAGGGCCCCCTCTTCGGAAGGATCGGATCCATCCGTCGTATAGAAGACGCTGCCCTCGGGAAGCCCCACCTCGACAGTTCTCTCGACCAGGGCCGCCCGGATAAGAAAATCGCTGCTCGTACGGCTGAAGTTCAGTCCGTGGATCGCGAGGACATTCGATCCGACCCGCAGATGATCGGCAAACCCCGGGAGCTCAAAGATCTCCGGATTCCCTGGATCAGCCTCGTTGGAGCCGACGGCTCTCGAATTCCACACCAGGCCGCCGGCGTCCGGAGCATTCTCCGCAGCCAACCGCTCGCCGTTGATGTAGGCGACAAAGCCGTCATCGTAATCCATCAGCAGAACCAGGTTGGTCATCTCCCTGATCGCAGCCTGGTCGGCGAGGGTGAACGGGATCCGCACGAAGGTCGCGGTGCCCCCCGGATCGCCGGTCATCTCCTCACCGACATCGATACCGATCGCCTCCTGGTAGCCGTTGGAATTCTCATACCCGACCCCGCCGGAGCCGTCGCGCCAGCTCTCGCCATGCGTTCCTTCCACGTACTCCGGCAGCTGCCACTCGTCGCCCAGGTCTCCATTACGCGGCACGCAGACACTGAGAGAAGAATCATGGTCTATCACCGGCGTATCTACAAACCGCTCCAGCCCGGCAACTCCCATGGACAACTCAGCTCCGGAAGCGGCCCGTCCTCCATGCAGGACACGGCCATCTACGAGAAAGGTCGGAACTGGAACATCAGGATACCAGCCGGCGTTGCGAATCTGGTTGATAACGATCCCGGTTCGACGGGGAATGAAGTCCGTTCGCAGCCTGCTGCGCTCGGATTCCCACTGGTTGTCCCGCGTCCAGACGGTTCCCCCCCACCGCCAGCGGGCCGTCTCCGCCACGAGGGTTGTCTCGATCTGTTCAGCCCGCAGATCGAAGAGCTCCTGGACACGCTCCGGGGTGAGCACTCCCCCGTTGAAGAGGTGCTTGTGGATCCTGTCGGCCAGGAGCCGGCGAAACGGCTCGTGTCTCATGCTGTCGCGAAAGAGGTTGCCGGGGCCGGGCTGGTTGAGGTTGGCGTCGGTGGTGTGGCGAAAGGTGATGTCCGCGTCCCAGTTGAAGAAGCGATAGCCGCCGAGCCCGGGCGTGCTCGGTCCCCCAGCCATCCAGTTGTGGTTCCAGCTCCAGTCCCAGTCATTGCCGGTGTAGAAATTCAGCACCATGTAGTCGGCCAGGCAGGTGAAGTCGATCCAGCTACTGGCGGTCTCGTAATTATTGAGAATTCCGGGAAGCCGGGCCCAGGCAGGCGAGGCCGGTCCGATGGTACGCCCTGAGTTGATCGACTCGTATTGCTCCTTTTCTCCCCCGAGGTAGGAGGCCATGAAGGTCCGCGTCGGCCGCTCCAGCATGTGGTAGTGCCCCCAGTAGGTGCCGTTGATGTAGACGTGCACAAAGCGGCCGTGCAGAGAGAGCTGCCCCATCTCGAAGAGCGCGTCGTGATGCCAGCGGTTGCGGAGATAGAGAGCATCTGAGGGCCGCTGCGCCCCGGCGCCGAGATAGAAGACCGAGTCATGGGAGCCGCTGCGCAGGTCGAGCTGGTCAAACGATTCGGCGGCGCCCTCGCCGTAGCGCGTTCCCTCGAAGACCGGGTACTTCAGCTTCGAGTAGCCGTACTCGGCGCGGAAATAGAGCCGCATGGTGTTCTTGGGGTAATTGACGCTGTGGCCGCCGACCCGCTTGATCCCGGCGTCGACCTGGAAGCCCTCCCGGCCTCCGTAGTCGAGCATTTCGATGGATGCCTTCACCGGGGAACTGAAATTGATTCCCAGCGGAGTCACGATCGAGATCGAGGGCATCTCGCTGAGCGCCTGCTCCAGGAGCGGGCCGTAGACCCCGTGCGAGGTGATGTCCCGCAGCATGACCGACTGGGTAACGACATCGGCCGGGAAGATGTAGGTCTGGGTGTCGACGTTGCTCGGCTCGAGGCCATCCTTGAAGGCCGCCGCCCTCAGGGTCGTCGTCCCGTTGACGCTGAGCGGCCCGGTATAGATCGTACCCCGGGTAGCTGTGGGTTCGCTGCCATCGAGAGTGTAGCGAATCGTCGCCTCCTCGGTGGCGCAGGCTATCTCGACATCGAAGCCCTGCTCGTAGACGCCGCGATCGACGCTGAAGCGGGTGTCCGCGACGAATCCCGCCGAGCCGCCGGCATCATTGGGAGAGCCCGGGCTCGGGTTCGCAAAATAACGGTCGGCGAATTCCGCCACCCCCACCAGCTCCGGCAGGAGGAGAAAATCCTCGCTCTCGACGTCATCGTTGAGGCCATGAACAGCCAGGATGTTCTCTCCATCGCGAAGCAGGTCGACCCTGTCGGTGATGTCGATATTTTCCTGTCGCAAAGCCGTGGCGACCGGCCGGTCCTCGAGGGCGGCCGAGTCGTAGCCGGCATTGTCCGGGGCGTTGCGCCGGGCGAGCTCTTCTCCATTGAGATAGGCGATGAATCCATCGTCGAACCTGACCCGCAGGCGCAACGAATCGATGTCCAGGGGCAAGGATGCCTCGAAAGGAATCCGCAGGTAGACCGAGGAGCTAACGCCTCGCAGGGCATCCTCGACATCGGTCTCGACGAAGGAAGAGAGACCACCGAGCTCCAGGGGATGAACTCCCTCGCTCAGGGCGCGGATGTGACCAGGGCCGAGAGCCTCGCTCCAGACGGCGACATCATCGATCTGGCCGTCAAAGTAATTACCTGCAGCATCGTTGGAGAAGCCGATATGGATCTGGCGCTGCCAGTCGAAATCCGACGAAGACTTGGAACCTCGCCTTACCAGGGTCCCATCGACGTAGATCTTCTGCCCTCCCTCGCCGACGACATGGGCGGCATGGTGCCATTGGCCATCTGCGAAGTTTCTCCCGGAAGAGGCGATGGTCTGGTTGTTCCAGACCCTCGTGGCGATATTTCCGGCGCTCAGGTAGACATGCCGGTCATGACCGCCGGCGCCGAGGTCTCCATCGACGACGCTGAACAGCCCCCGCCCCCCGGTCTCCGTCCTGAACCAGAAAGAAGCCGTATAGGCCGTCTCGGAGACATCGATCACGACGCTGACGTAATCGTTTGATCCATCGAAGCTGAGGGACTGGCCTCCGCCTATCTGCTCCGGGGCCTGGTCGCTGAAATCCGCTCCATGGAGGACCCCCCCATGACCAAGACCGGAAGTGTCGTTGACGTTTCCATCGAAACTCCAATAGCCGATCGGATGATCTACCGGCGGACCGCCGCCGGAGGGATAACCGATCCCGGTATTGACCGGTATCCAGCCGGCAACCTCGCTGTCATTGAAACCAGCCAGGCTGCCGTTCCAGGAGAGGCCCAGGAAGCCGGTCGAGGGTACGAGCATCCTCGCCCCCGCACCTTCCCGCACCAGCCGGTCTCCGACCTGGCTCTCGCCGCTGCCGAATGAGAAGCCGCCCTGCTGCTGGGGAAAGGCCGGGGCGAACTCGGTCGTGGGAAATCCATCCGGGCCAACCAGGGCGAGGTATTCTCCATCTCCATCGAGGCTGAAATTCGTGTGGAGCTCCCCGCCGGCAGCCCGCCTGTCCTTGCCGGAGGCGAACACGACCAGGTAGCTTCCCGCGCCCAGGTTCATCGCCGGCAGGGGCCACTTGAAGAGATCTCCCGAATCATCGCTCAGGTACCAGCCCTCGAGCGAGGCGGCCTCACTGCCACTATTGTAGAGCTCGATCCAGTCTGGGCTGTCGCCATCCGCATCGGAGAGCCCACCGTCGTTCACGGCGAGGAATTCGCTGATCACGATGTCCTGCTGCGCGCACAGCCTCCCCGCCGCAAGAAAGCTGAGAAGAAACAGGAACCCGTGGAAAGTGGTACGCATTTAATTGCTTTCGGGATCAAAGCCGAGTCGTGAACAACCCCCCTGGCTACAGGCATCTATGATACGCATAGTTCATACGACAACGAAGCTTCTTGTCGCCGCCGCTGGAAAGCGAGCGGCGACAACAGGTTGCCGATCCCCCGAAAATCAGGACCCGGAAGAAGGATGCCACAGCAGCAGCTCGAGCGGCAGGGCGATGGAGCTGATGCGAACCTCGTCAATGAAAGCACGCGCATCGAGATCGATTTTTCCAGCGTGAAAACCGCGGCCAACCGTCCAGGTGCCGACATGGTTGATGAGGGATCCTGAAAACTCCGTCGAGCCCTGCAGATGGCAGCGATTGCCCTCGACCAGATAGAATCTCATTTTCGATCCATCGCTCATGGCGGCAACGTGGTACCACTTGCCGATTTCAACCGGATCCCGGGTGGCGAGAGTACGCGCCTTGCCTTCTGAGTCGATGGCGACGATCGCGATGCGGTTATCCTCGCGCAGCCCGAGCTGCAGCGGCGCGCTCGCCGCCTCCGTCGGCTTGCCGTCCTCACCGACGATCGTCTGCCTGCGCCCGAGCTCGACCGGCCGGATCGACGCCTCCACCGTCCACTGGGTAAAGGGAAAGGTGTTGATGACGTTCATGTGCGTGCGGGAGCGACCGTAGTCGGTGTAGAGGTCACGCGTGGCCCCCTTTCCAGCGATGGAATCATCCAACGCCCCGCGGTTCTCGAGCCCGAGCCGGGGAACGGTTGCGGCCGGCACCTCGGCTCCGCCGCGCGGCGCGTTGCCGGCGGCGTAGGCGTAGAGATGGTTTCGCTGGCCGGAAACATCGCGCACCGCGATGGAGTCGCGCTTCTTGCGATCATGCGGCACCAGCTCGCCCGCCGCGGTGTCCTCGAAGCGCCAGTAGGCGACGGTGTAGGCCCGCGAGCGCTCGGCATCGCCCAGCTCCCGAAGCGGAGCGTAGAGCGCCTGGTGCGCCTTCGCAAGCTTCTCCGCGTCGAACTTGAGCACCTCGCGGTCGTAGGTCATCAGGCCGTTGACCTCGACCTCGACATCCGTGGTCTGGGTGTAGATCGCGGCGCTCAAACAGGTCTCGATCATCGGACGCAGCCTCCTGATCAGACCGAGGTAGTTCTTCTGCAGGTCGGCGCGGTTTTTGAAGCTGCGGTAGCCCCAGTTCTTTTCGTTCTGCCAGGTGTGTCCCTTGAGCGGCAGGCCGAGCCCACCGTACTCGCCGAGCACCGCGGCGCGCGCGCTCTCCGCCGGGGGTCTCCGCGGCCCCGGGTATTGGTGAATGTCATGAACGTGGCCGATGCCGAAGTCATTGCCGCCGCTGGCGGAGATGACGAGACGGCCGGGATCTTTCTCTTCGATGCGGCGGGTCACGCGCGCGGTATCGAACTGCCCCCAGGCCTCGTTGAAGGGAACCCAGGCGACGATGGAGACCTGGTTGCGGTGGGTGTCGATGAGCGCGTCGAGCTCCCGGTCGAATTGCGCTTTTTCTCCCTCATCGCGGCGAAGCTCGGTGCCATCGAGCGGCCAGCGCGCGTTGACGCCGCCGTTGGGCATGTCCTGCCAGACCAGCAGGCCCATGCGGTCGCAGTGGTAGTACCAGCGCAGGGGCTCGACCTTGACGTGCTTGCGGACCATGTTGAAGCCGAGCTTCTTCGTGACCTCGAGGTCGTAGCGCAGCGCCTCATCGGAGGGCGCCGTGTAGAGCCCGTCGGGCCACCAGCCCTGGTCGAGCGGCCCGAACTGAAAGAGCGGCTTGCCGTTGAGCAGAATCCGCGGAATCCCGTTCCTGTCCTTGCCCAGCGCGACCTTGCGCATGCCGAAGTAGCTCTTTACGCGGTCTACTATCGTCCCACCTGAGAGCAGCTCCACCTCGAGATCGTAGAGCTTCGGATTCCCCGGGCTCCAGAGCTCGAACTCTTTCAGCGCCAGCTCAACGACGCTCCCCGCGGCTCCTTCGCCGCTGACGCCAAGGGCTGGAATACTAACCCTGGCCTTCACGCTGTCCGTCCCGAGGGTCCTGACCTTCACCTTCAGCCTTTTGCCATCTACGTCGGGTACGATACGCAGGGATTCGATGGATGTCAGCGGCACCGCCTCGAGCCAGACGGTCTGCCAGATTCCCGTGACCGGGGTGTACCAGATCCCCCGCGGCTTGCTGACCTGCTTGCCGCGCGGCTGCGGGCCCTCGTCGCTGGGGTCCCACACAGAGGCATCGAGCCGCTGGCTGCCGCCGCCGGGCGTGAGCAACTCGGTCACGTCGAAGGTGAAGGGATCGTACCCGCCGCGATGGCTCCCGGCCGACTTGCCGTTGACCCAGACCTTCGCCTCCCAGTCGACGGCTCCGAAGTGCAGCAGGACCCGCCTGCCCTTCCAGCTCCCGGGCACCTCGAAGGTCCGCCGGTACCAGACCCGCTTCTCCTTGCCGACCATCCTGCCGACGCCCGAGAGAGCTGATTCGACCGGAAAGGGAACCAGGATCTTTCCATCTGCCTGTTTCGGACTCTCCGCGTCCGCCGGACGGATCGCGTAGTCCCACAGCCCGTTCAGGTTGACCCAGTCGGGGCGCGCCAGCTGCGGGCGCGGGTACTCCTGGTGGACCTTCGCGGGCGAAACGGTCTTCCCCCAGCGCGTCATCAGCTTCGCTCCGGCGGGCTTCCACTGGGCGTGAGAAGAAGTGACGCAGTGCAGCAGCAGGAAAAAGGCCGCCAAAAAAGCAGGCGAGTGAATTCTGGCGTGAATCATTTCATTCCCTCGGTTAAGCAGCACTGGCATGCAAGGAGCCGGATGGTTTTTGATCCCGGTCTCCTGTGAGACTACCGGTTCACCCCGAAAGCAAACCCGCAGGGATTGTACTCGAAAGCCCCTGCCGCAACAGCGACAGGCTGTACAGACCGGCAGGTGAGAAACCTAGGGAGCCTTCGCGCCGGGCTGGATCCGAACGAGATTCTCATCGGCGAGGGCTCGCAGAATCGTCCGGCCATCCTTGCCGAGCTTGAAGACCCCGTAGCGGGCCTTCCCGTACGCTTCGCCCCGGCCTTCCTCGAAGAAAAAAGACGCGGAACCGACATGGACCCGCCACCCGCCTCTATTGCTGTAATGAAGCAGTCGTTCGTTTTCAGCCAGGGGATCCCCATTCCACATTCTCTTAAAGAATACGACCCGCCTTTCATCCAGCCTGACAACGATCTTGCCGGCATCGGGGATCTCTATTTCCGCAGCTCCTCTGATCCTCTCAAACTCCTTGCGCAGGTTCTCCACAATCCTGTAGTTGAGCCGCATATAGTCGCCCTGCAGGAGTGAGCGCGGATCCACCGGTGCCAGCTCGAAATAGACCTCCTCGCCGGTCGCGATGAAATGCTGCTTCCTGTAGATTCCGAAATTCAAGACGGCCAGGACGACAAGCCCCAGGGCCAGGGTCAGCTTCAGCCTCATGCGTCCGCCTCCTCGCCGACTTCACCGCGGCAGAAAAGAAACCGGCCCGCGACCATGGCCAGGCCGCTGCCGACCAGCACGGCTGACTTCTCGGTGAGCGTCAGCTCCATATCGTAGTACCAGTGAAAGAGGAAAACCGGCACCAAGAGTCCGCCGACGGCCGTCAGCAGACGGTCGTGGTGGCCGTAGCCATAGACCAGCAGGCAGACCCCGAGCAGGATCCCCGGAGAGATGAAGAAACCGCAGGCGAGGGTGGCCAGCATCGCCGCGAGCAGTCGGAAACTCCTGAAGGCCCGGCGTCTCCCGGCGGCTCTCACCATCAGCGCGATCAGGCCCCCGGTCAGCAACAGGCCGAGCACCATCACGAATGGAAAGCCAGATCTCTCTTCGAGCTCGGGGCCCTGCATGGTCAGCAGAAATACGTTTACCGTCAGGCCCCCCACCAGGGCATAGGCCATCGGCAGGAACTTCCGGCCCACCCGCCCGCTGAGAAGATGAGCGGCCAGACAGGCCTGCAGGGAAGCCAGGCCGCAGATGCTCAGTCCCATGGGAATAAAGGCTTCAGCAGCTCTATTGAAAAATCCATCTTCGATAATCGCGGCTGTCAACGCACAGCAGACACCCAGGCAGGAGAGGAAGCGGTCGATCGTCAGCCGGTAGACGAAATAGGTCGCGCCGGTGATCAGGCCCAGCCCGAAGAAAATTCCCCATTCATCGAAGGCTTCGGAGAACTCCAGCACGAAGAGGGTCTTGCCAACCGCCATCCAGGTGAAGGACAGCACCGTGAGAAACGTCTTCAGGAAGAAAGCATCACCCTCCTTCTGCGACCGCTTCCACAGTCCGAAAGCGGCGGCAATGAAGGCCAATCCCCAGACGAGAAAAGGTCCATCATCGTCGATGAGCTCACTTGTGAAAAGAAAACCGAGGAGGAAGAGCGAAGAGATGAAGGCGCCGAGGCCGATGAGGGCGCGCAGGTAGAGCGGAGGATCATCGCGGGTGTGCAGCTTCCTGATGAACTCAGACGCCTTCTCCCTGTCCGCGAGCTGGCCCTCGCTCTGCAGCCTGGCGAGGAGGCCCGGGATCGTATATTGAGCCTGGTATTCAGACATCCTTCTCCCCCCCGGCTACCGCAGTTTTTTCAGTCTCGGCCGCGGGCTCCTTGAGAACCTTCATAACGTGCCAACAAGCCCCGGCGAAAATCCCGATGGTAACAATCGCCATAAAGAGCAGCTTCAACTCCACCCCGCCCCGCCCCGAACCCTCAAATACCACCCGTGCGACAGACACCTCGACAATGAGAGCCCAGAAAAGACAGGCGGCGGAAAAACACCACATATCCCTGGTCCTGAACCGGTAGAACCAGTAAGTAAACGATCCCCCGGCAAGCCCGATGAGAAGGCTGAACACATATTCCTGCTCATAATCAACGATGCTTGCCAGCACAGGAATCAACAGCGCATACAGCACGGCGAGAACAAGCGGCAGGCGCGTCCACTGATTCGGCAGCCAGCTGACGCCCCGGGAGCAGGCAAGCTCCCGCGCGACGAGGACCGCGCCATTGAGAACCGCGTAGATAGCGGCCAGGTTGATTTCAGCAGCACCTCTGAGAAAACCAGCCTGAGCGACATACAGGCCGCAGGCCAGGTTCGTCACCACGAGCCACACGCCCCACAGTGGAACGAACCGGGCCAGCAGGACCCAGCCGAAAATCAAAGCTGACCACTGGGCGAAGAGATCCCATGCATCGGCCCCGGTCTGGTAGACCTGGCCAAAGACCGCCAGGAAAACACCCACCAGTACACCGGCTCCCAGCAACAGGACCTTCCCACTCAACCGTTCGAGACCGTAGAACCAGACGCCGGCAAGGCACAGGATCAGGCCGACCTCGATCCCTCCCAGCTTCACCAGGCCCGAGAGGCTGTTCCAATTGGCGGCGAAGAAGAAAACGACCCCTGTCAGGATGAGGGCCGCCCCGAGAACCAGCAGGAGCCTCGATGCCCACAGCCGCCAGAGCCGCGCGGGGCTGAGAAGCTCGAAGGCATACAGCCGCGCCTCCCGATCGAGCAGCCCGGCGAAATAAAGACGCGAGACCTGCTGCCGGGTGGCTGGAACCTTATCGAGGTCTACCGTTGCGGTTTCTTCACTCATGGCCGGCCTCTTACCGGGAAAGATTGCACAATAAATAGTAAGCGGCCAAATTATTTACGCGGAACCGGGCGCTCGCCAAAAAGAAGGCCTGCCCGGCGAACCGCCGAAACAGGCCTTAACCTGGTGGGCCCACTTGGACTCGAACCAAGGACCGTCAGATTATGAGTCTGCTGCTCTGACCAACTGAGCTATGGGCCCGTCATTATTCAATGAAAGAAATTCAGCCGTTCAGGCGCGCGTAGATCGCCTCGGTGAGCTTCACCTCCTCGACGGGAAGGGTCTGCAGGGTCTGCCACTCGGCACTGCCGGCAATCGGTCTCGACTTCGGCACCGAGACACTGGAAGGATCGGATGCGCCCGAGCGAGGCTCGTTCACCTGCGTCAGCAGCCGAATCGTAACCTCGGGCTGCCAGTGACCGGTGTAGGTCTTGCGCACATAAACCGTAACCTGCTTCTGCGACTTGGCTCCTCCCAGGAGCCCGACCTTGCTCAGAGCCAGGACGTGCTGGCTCCTGATCGCGGTGGACGCCATCGGATAGTGCTCCTTGACGACCACCTCGGCAGCACCGAGAACATCGACAAATTTCTTCCCCGCAGGGGCCTCCGGGTAGACCTGCGGAAAACCGCCAAGCCCGCCATCGCCGCAACCAGCAAGCAGAATGACCGTTCCCAACATCAAGATAGAGCTGCGCATCGTGATCCTCCTGAAGAATTAGCCGCCATCCCCAACCTTTTAACTTCACTCAAACCCGGCAGAATAAGTGTCCTGCCAGGCCTGCTGTGGGGATTGTAGGCCCATGTGTCCCAAGACTCACAGTATTTATTCCCAATAACGCAAAGAGGCCCGCTCCTGCGGGCCTCTCTATTCCAATTCTGACCTCTCCAACCATTCAGGGAGCTGGATTGTAAGCACTCGATGAGTCCTCACTGCCAGCCTCGGAACCGTCTCCTGGAGCAGCCTCAGGTGCTGGAGCAGGCTCAGGCGCTGCAGCAGGCTCAGGCGCTGCAGCAGGCTCAGGCGCTGCAGCAGGCTCAGGCGCTGCAGCAGGCTCAGGCGCTGCAGCAGGCTCAGGCGCTGCGGCAAACTCAGGCGCTGCGACCGAGGCTTCTTCCTCAGCGTCTTTCTGAATCTTTTTCTTCATCAGGCGCCCAACCTTGAACTTAACGGTCGTCTTCGCAGGTACCTCGACCCGCTCGCCCGTCCTGGGATTGCGCGCAACTCGCTTGGCTTTTTCCTTCGGCTCGAAAACACCGAAATCCCTGAATTCCAGGCGATTCCCGCTAGCCAACTCGATGATGATCTCATCGAGAAAAGCTTGAATCACTTCCTTGGCGCTAATCTGCTGAATACCAGTCTTCTCAGCAATCCGCTGTACCAGTTCACGCTTTGTAACTGTCTGCATTAAAGCCTCCTAGAGTCCGCCAGCACCCTGGAGTGGATTAAAAGTCGCCCAAACAACCTTCCAACTCCATGCTTCTCAGAAGCAAAATACAGGCACTTCAATGATCAACAACTCGAACAACCTTAAGCAAGATCAACAGAAAGTGCCGTATTGTCTTATCAGGGTAATAGTTAAGATAAAAAGAAGGATATATCAAATCCTTACATGCTGACAAGCCAGAAATCCCGATTTCCAGTCGTAAACATCCCCCTGCAAAGGGTTTCCTGAACCAGGCCTGAATCGTCTTTCAGAGCAGACCTCAAGTAGTTGGAGCCGAAAGACGATAGATTAGTAAGGAAAAAGGGTTTGGGCAGTTAAAACGGATTGTGGAGGCCGTCACCCGGGGGAACCGGAGCGGATGAGGCATTGCTCCACAGCCATCTTTCTGCCTGGGCAGTTCATTTAGAACAGAGTACTCAGCAGAAATATGAAGGAGGAGCAGCGATGCTCGAATCACTTTCTACAGAACAACTTGAGTTCATCAAGGCGATTGAAAATTACAAGAACGAGAAGAAAAAGCTCTTCCTCTCGTGGTCCGAGGTTCTCGATATTCTCAAGAATCTCGGCTACCAGAAGGTCGCCGCCAGGAGAAGCGCAGCCACCGTGGCTTCCAGCTCGCCTGAAAAGCCTGTGAATGCCAGGCCCGACCGCCTCGCCCGCAGTATAGAAGCCTGCAAAACCGGCATGGTCGCCCGCACTTCAAATTAGTATTCAGTCTTCAGAGAACCGGGCAAGGGAACATCCTTCCTTCCTTGCCCGGTTTTCTCATTTCCCGGGTTTCTCCACCCTGGCCCACCACTCCTTCTCGAGATCCTCGGTAGAACGCCCGTAGACTCGCTCGAAGGCCTCGGCTGCTGAATGCTCCTCAGCTATCGCCCGCAGCAGGAGCCTCAAACGAAAAGGCCTGTACTTCTCAGCCAGGAACTCCACAAACCCCAGTCCCTGGAGATAGACCCAGCGGGCCAACTCGACATCGTCGATGTTTCCAAGACGCGCCGGCATCTTTTTGAGCGGTATCCTGGCTTCCCTGGATTCCTTGAGGCGGCCATACACCGCATCCCTTTTATAGGACGCCTCGAAATACTGGGCGATTCCTTCATTCAGCCACATAGGACACTCGGCTGAAAGTTCGAGAACAAGCAGGTGGCAGTATTCGTGCCGCACCACCTCAAGCAGCTTCCTGAAGGCTGGATCCTTCTCATCCGCCACGGTCGGCACAGGCAGCTTGATCTGCCCATCGTAAAACCCTCCCACCCAGTGCTGGGACCCTGTCGCCTCGTAAAAGCGGCCCTGGGAATAAAGCACCACAGGAACCTTACCGCGAGGCCAGACACCGAGAGCCTTGCCAAGATCGGTATAAGCCCTCTCCAATTCGACCTGCAGCCGGGTAGCCAGCTTCCCGGGTATTTTTGGATCTACCCGAAGCTTGAAATGCTTGAGTCCAACGGACGGAAAGGTGCTCACGATACCCAGCTCTGACTTCAACCGTTTGACGAGAAACGCTGATTCATCATCTGCAGGGTCCAGCCGCAACGACAAGGAAAGGCGATCAATGGCCTCCTTCGTCAATCCTTTCCTGTAATCCAACAACCCCAGGAGCTTGTGAGTAGGCGCGTAATCTCTCCGGGAGCCCAGCGAAGACAGGAGATAGGTTCGAGCCTCGCCATCCTCCCTCCGCGTAAAGAAGAGGTAGCCGAGACCAAAGTTCGCGTAGTAGTCCTCGCTGACCCCGATGGCCTTACGAAAGGTTTCCTCAGCCATTTTTCCCTCGGATTCACTGAGGTATTCAAACCCGAGACCGGCGAGCGCGTGCGCCAGGTCGCCCTTGACGAGTCCCCTGGCCTCCTCGGGCGCGCCTGCGAGAGCTTTCTCAAAAGCCTCTATGGCCTGGAAATAACGACCGGCGCTGTAATGCCGGGCCCCCTCCTGGCGCAGCTGTTCATGGTCCGCCGCAAAGCCGCTCACCCCGGTAAAGAGGCCTACGATGCAGCCGGCGATAAAGGTGGCCTGCAAAAATGACAACCGGTCCCGATCCGCAAGAATGACCATTAGAAGACTCATACCAACCAGTTAAATCAGCATGCAAGGGGTTGTCAACTCAGCAATGCCGTCCCTGCCCCCTTCCCTATCTACCTCAGAACAGATAAAAGGTAGACCTGCCCCGATGGCTGCCTGACCTCCGTAAGCTCCAGGATACTGATGGCTGAGAAAAAAAACCGGGAAACAAAAAAGCTGAAGGTGAATAAAAGTATCGAGGGCCGTCGTATCGACTGGATCAGCAAGCTCCTGGGGCCTCCCCCTGCCGGTGGACTCTCACTCGGAATCGGCGACGATGCCGCCGTGTGGAAGCCCCGGCGGGGCTACCGCGCGATCCTGACGGTAGACAGCCAGAGCGAAGGCACCCACTTCCTGCCGGGCTGGCTCAGCCCGGAGGAAATCGGCAGGCGGGCCGTAAGCTCCAGCATCAGCGACCTGGCGGCGATGAATGCGCGCCCAGCCCTTGTCCTCGTCTCACTTCTGCTGGAGTCCGAGCGGACTGAAAGCTACTTCAGGAAGCTCTATCGTGGGATCGCAGCGGCCTGCGAAGACTACGGCGCTCTCATTGCAGGCGGCAACATCAGCCGCGGCCCCCTCTCCATCACGGTCACCTGCATCGGCGAGGCTCGCGAAGCTGACATCACCAGCAGAGATGGCCTGCGCAATGGCGACGAGCTCTGGGTCACAGGGACTCCAGGCCTTGCCAACCTTGGTCTCCTCCACCTCAGGGAGCGGATCTTCGGCAGCTCATCGTCCCCGGAAATCCGCCAGGCGGTCGCGGCCTTCAAGAAACCCCGAGCACGGATTGTCGAAGCCGCCGCCCTCGGACGAAGCTGGCTCCCCCATGCGGCGATAGACCTCAGTGATGGTCTCTACAAAGATCTTCTGCACCTGCTGAATTCGAGTTCGAACCAGGGCGAACCGGAAGTCGGAATCGTATTGGATAAGGAAGCGATCGAAACCCTGGAACCCCTGGGCAAGCTATGCTCGAAGGTGAATCGATCGCCCTGCCAGGCAGTTCTCGAGGGAGGAGAAGATTATGAGCTCCTCCTGGCCATCCCCCCCGGAAGGGCCACCACGGCACGCAGGAGGGCTTTCGACAGGAAATTCGATCTACCCATGACACGCATCGGAACAGTCACCTCAGATCAGCCCGGTTTATGGCTGAAAATCGATTCATCGGGTAGTCTTAAACAGTTGACCGGAAACGGCTTTGAACACTTCTGAACCGGCTGAAAATGCCGTTTTAAACAGAGTTTATTATGTTTTCTCACCTGGCTGGTTGCCCTCGCAAAGTTTTTTGCCCTTTAAAGGCTGAAAAACCGCAGGGGGCCTGGCTTGCCGATAATGACTGGTATGTTCCGATTCGGCCGTAATTGGCTTATTCAGGCGGGATTTGGTAGGGAAAGACTCTGCTGAATACCGATGAACAACTTACTGGAGGCCCTCAGGCGACTTGACATTATGGGAAGACCGCCACAGAATAGGTCCTTAGTATTGTTTTAAGAATAACCGTACGTAATGAAGCAAGTTTGGCGCAAAAAAACCAGGGAGGGTGTCCCTGGAGCGCCGGGATGATCTCTGACCGATCTCCCGGAACCGGCTAGGCCAAACGAGTTTGACTGGTCTAAAAAAGGCTTAGTCCTGGTATAAGGAATTCTGCGGTCCTAATGACTGCAGTCCACCGTTGATATGCTTAAGAAATTACTCCTCTGTGTTGGCATGCTCAGTATCCTGGCAACCTCGGGTTGCATGACTACCGAGCCTACGATCTATAGTTGGCCGCATCACAAGCGTCGTATCCGTACGATCCTTGACGACCTGCATGAGTTCCATGTGGACTTCGACAGGGTTCTCTTCGACATGGAAGAATACCCCCGCGAGCTCGACTACTGATCGTCCTGCCCTCTCAGGGTAATAAAAGAAAACGAGGAATAAGGCGGGAGCCCGGTTTTCCGGGTTCCCGTTCTTTTTTTTGCCGACCCGTCCGGAGCAGTGGCGGCCTCAGGTCAGCCTGGCAAGAATGGCCTCGGCTACGCTGGCTGGCTCCAGTTCTCCCCCAACAGGCAGCCACTCGACATCCATCTTCCGGAACCAGGTCAGTTGACGCTTGATGAAGTTCCGGGTGTTCTTCTGGATCGTCTCGATGATGGCCCCGCGGCTGTTTCCAGCCTCAAGACCCTCCCTTATCTCGCGCAAACCGATGCACTGCGAGGCGCTGCGACCCGGAGGAGGCTGACGACTCAGCAACCCCTCACACTCCGCAAAGAGTCCCTGCTCGACCATCGCCAGGACCCTCTCATTCGCCCTGGCATAGAGGACCTCTCGCTCCCACCCGAGACCGAAGAGAACTGTATCCTCGCGAGGCCGGGAGGAGCCCTTCCATTCCCAGGAATCACCAAGGGGCTGCCCCGAGCTCTCAAAAAACTCGAGCGCCCTGATAATCCGGCGCTCATTGCTTGGCAAGAGCTTCGCCGCGGCTACAGGATCGACCTCCTGCAGACGTGCATAGAGGCTCGCTGACCCGCTCTCCCGGGCCTCCGCCGTCAACCGTTCCCTTAGCGCCCAATTCGCCCCGGGACCCTGGACAAGTCCATCGAGAAACCCCTTGAGGTACAGGCCGGTCCCCCCGGCAATCACCAGCGGCCGCCCCGCGGCCGTCTCCGACTCGAGCAATCCTTCAAGCAGAGGCAGGTACCTGCCGACACTGAAGGAATCCTCCGGCTCGATCAGGTCGATCAGGTGATATTGGCACCGATCCCGGAGCTCCTGCGAGGGCTTGGCGGTCACGATGTCCATCTCGCGATAGATCTTCATCGAATCCATGCAGGCAATCGACGCCTCCATGCGCATCGCCAGCTCGAAGGCTACGCTCCCCTTGCCGCTAGCTGTAGGACCCGTCAGGATAATCTGAACCATTGCGACAGGAATGAAACTCCCCCGACCTAGCTGGCGTCAAACGATTCACCAGGCGCGTCGGAGCTGAAATCGATTTCGAGCTTGGTCAATTCAACCGAAGTCCGGATGACATGATCAAGGACATCGACCTGCTCCTGCTCGCACCGCGGCTGAACGACAAAGAACTGGCGTAGCTCCTCGCTGAGCTTCCCGAGGGATTCAAGCGCGCCGACGACTCTCGTGCTATCCATCATCTTGAAGGGCTCATCAAGAAACAGGAACTGCTGCTGCCGGGCGCGGGAGGTCACGTGCGCCTGTGACAGGGCCAGCCGCAGGCCGAGCATCAGGGCCTCGTTGGTGCCGCCGCTGAGCTCAATAGCGGGAATAAAATCGCTGCGATCATCGGCGAAGACCTGGATGTTGAGCTCGGGGTCCAGCTTGACATCCCGATACCTGCCCTCGGTCAGCCTTGGAAGAATGCATTTGAGATAGCTGCTCAAGGTTGGACCGACCTTCTCACG
Organism: Planctomycetes bacterium UBA1146; assembly: GCA_963579555.1. Classification (GTDB taxonomy): domain Bacteria; phylum Planctomycetota; class UBA8108; order UBA8108; family UBA8108; genus UBA8108. The sequence continues at coordinate 9,531 of CAUZHA010000023.1, read as the reverse complement.
GGTCGTCGCGCTGCAGAGCTGCAGAAGCTCACACGCGGTGCGCCTGTCATCTATATCCCGCCGGATCTTTAACGCGGCGCTCTCGAACTCGGCGACCTTCTCCTCGAGAGTCTCCTTCTTCGCCAGCTGTCCCTCAGCCTCGCGCAGCTCATTACCGATCCGGTCCCTGGAGCTCTGGGCTTTCTTCATCCTCGCCTCGCTGTCCTTGAGCTTATTAGCGCAGCCCTGGCTCAGATTCCGGATACGTTTATGGCAGGATTTCTCGTTCTCCATCTGCTTGCGAATCAGGTCGGTATAGTCACCGAAGTCTTGATCCGTATCCATACCCAGGAGGGCTGAATACCTGCCGCGGAACTCCTCCAGGCGTTTTTCCGCCGCGCCGGAGGCGACCTCGGAGCCGGCCTCGACATAATCGCGCGGCGAACCCGAATCCTTGAGCTCTTCAAGTCTGAGACAATCCCTGATACGCGACTTGGTCTCCTGGATCTGTTTTTTCAGAATGGAAATGTTTTTAGCTATGGCCACCCGGCGAGATTCAAATCCCCGGTAGCCAACATATTTCACCAGGAGCAGGACGAAACCAAGCAGCCCCGCCACTCCACATGCCATGCTCAGATAAGCTGGCTTGATTCCCTCGACCAGTCCGATCTTCTCCGGCAACCCGGGACTCAAGGCGAAGGCCGCCGCGAGTCCGGCAAAAATCACGAAGAGAGCGCCGCCGCCGAACAACCATTTGAAGCGCCCCTTGAGAGTAGCCGCAAGGTCCGCCCGTTCCAGCTCCTGCTCGTTAAGTCTCGCCTTCAGGGAACCCTCGCCTCCTCCGTAGAGATCCGACTCCAACGTCTCCCGCGCCTCAATAAACGTTCGCCTCAGATCCCTGTAGACCTCCAGGAATTCATTCGTCCGCTCGAGAGCGCCGGTGATCCTGGCAGCCCCCTCCGCCAGCTCAGCATCATCCAGCTCTCCTTCGGCGCAGCGCGACTGCAGCTCCCTGTAATCAGCCAGGAGGGAAGAGACGCCCTCCTCCAGCTGGGCACCCCTCGCCGCTGCAAGCTGGGCGAAGCGCTGGCCTGAGCTGTTCCCTGAACCCAGCAGGCCGCTGTAGGCGTCCCTGGTCCTCGAATGAAGTTCGGCAGTTTCCTTTACCCTGTCGTATTCACAGATCGTCCTCTCCTCCTCTTCGCGAAGATCTGGAAGTCTTTCGATAGTCCGGGAGAAATGTTCAATCTGCTTCAGGTTGCGGCCAATATCCTTCTGGTAGTGACCGAACTCCCGCTCGAGCTGTTCTATCTCGGTCTTGATCCTCTTGGTGGCACTGTCCATCTGGCGAACGCCGGTCATCCGCTCAAGAAATTCGCGCTGCGAATCATCAACCAGCCGGCTGCCGTACTGGTCGTGATAAAACGCGTGCTGGAATTCGAAAAAATCAAAACCTACCTGGCCCTGGATAAAGGCTGTCACCTCGAGGTTCCCCCGGGCGACCTCTTCCTTCCCGGGCAGCTCCAGAATTTTCGCGTAGTTGGTTCCGAACCGATCGATCTCCCTGTAAATACGCAGCTGGCGCCGCCCCTGCGCGCGATCGCAAAGAATAAAATCGATCTCGACGCGCATGAATTCGCTGCCCCAATGGATCAGGCTCTCGAGAGGACACTCTTTCGACATCTTTGTCCGCCCGAAAAACGCGAAGAGAATCGCCTCGCCTATCGTGCTCTTGCCGGATTCGTTCGGGCCGATGATTCCTATGACGCCTCTACCCGGGAGTCTCGAAAGATTCAGCCGGGAGAACTTCATGAAATTTTCGGCATTGATGGATCGAATGATCATCCGTCCAGTCCCTCGCCTCCCTCATCCTGCCGGGCATCATCCTGCCCACCAGGATCCCCGCCGTGCACCAGGGCATCAGAGAGTCGATCCCTGGCGATCTCAAAGCCTCTCGACAGGCGGTCGAGTTGCTCCTGGCTGCCCGAGCTTTTCAAGCCGCGAGCTCGATTCTGATAGACTGTCTCCAGCTCCTCGACCGGACCGCGCATGGAGATCCCGCTGAAAAGCTGCCGAGTTGAAGCGGCAGCTTCCTGCCCCGCAGGCTGCGTCGGCTCTTCAATCCCATCAGGAGTAAAATCAGATGGAGTATCTGGCATCGAAATCTTTATCTACCTCTTTGTACTATCGACTGGATGCCACTGAACGTAAACCCCTATCGCGACTATCCCTATAGAAAAAAAATCCGGTCTCAAACGATTCTCCATGGAAGGAAGAATCTACCTCCACAATATTTTCTGTCCTGCCTCCGGCGAGTCCACAATCCATGCGATTCAGCGGGCAGAAGGCTCAAGCCCAGCCTCGCATGGGAGAAAACCGGAGTTCACTCATTATCGGCCCAGCAGCGAAGACCGGCCAGCCGTCTCTCCCAGGAGTCATCAGCTGAACTGAACCTCAGCAAACGGGCATTGCCTGGCCCCTCTTCGTCCCCATCCGACCTGGCGAAAGACAGCTCCAGAAGCAGGCTGTCAGCAGGCAGGAGAGACTGGACCCTGTCCGCCCATTCGACAACCAGGACGGCCTCAGTGGCGAGCGCCTCCTGGAAGCCGAGGTCTTCCAGCTCATACGGGCTGTCCAGGCGATAGGCATCGTAATGGCGCACTGGAATTCGTCCCTGGTAGACCTGTTCTAGAACATAGGTCGGACTGTTGACCCGCATGTATTCTTCGCAACCCGTCCCGCAGACCAGCCCTCGGGTAAAGGTCGTTTTGCCGGCCCCCAGATCACCAACCAGGGCGAGCACCTCGCCGCCTGCGAACTCCTCGCCAAGCTGGCGGGCGACCTCGAAGGTTTCCTTCGCACTCCGGGTCAACCTCTCAACAGGTTTCATCTGACGGGTTCCAATCTCCACATCCGCTCTGCCAGGGAACAGGCTGGGGAAAAACAGCTTCAACTGCTGGCAGTCGGCCGGGCAGTCGGCTCCCAATCAACCCTGGGACAATCACCCCACAGCAGCTCCAGGTCATAATACTTCCTGCTCTCCTCCAGGAACAAATGCACCACGACCCGGTCTAGATCGAGAAGGACCCAGCGTCCGTCCCTCCCATGATGCCCCTCTTTGTGAAAATTCGAGTTCTTTTCATCGACGATGCCCGAAACTCGAATCTCCTTGTTGAGGTCCACCGCCGCGGTGAGCAAATGACGCGAAGTCAGACCCGTGGCGATCACGAAATAGTCCGTGATCTGGATCGTGTCACCGACCTCGAATATCTCGATGTCCGAGAGCTTGTTCTCATCAAGAATCTGGGCGCAGCGCCTGACAAGGCTCAGAGAATCTGCCCTATTATCGATCAATACCGCCTCCAGCGAGATAAGGTTCTCATAATTGAGTATAATACTGGAACGATGCCTGTCCTACGCGTAAGAAAAGGAAAGAATGAGGGAGAGGCCTATGCCGTCTTTTCCCGCAAGGATCCGACTGTCCTTGGAAGAGGCGAGGAGACCGAGGTCTGTCTCGATGACAGCCGGTGCTCTCGCAAACATGCCCACGTCCTGCTGGCCTCCGGCAACTGGCTGATCCAGGATCTTGGCTCTTCCAATGGCACCCTGCTCAACGGCGAGAAGGTTGATAAAGGCCGCCTGCAGGATCAGGCAACCATCCAGATAGGTAACTCTCTGCTGGTCTTTGAGGAAAAGGAGAACCTGCCGCCGCCGCGTCGGGAAATCTACGGCGCGCGCCTTCTTGAAACGGAGCGCGAGGAGGGTGGCGTCTTCGTATACCACGCCTACCAGGCGGCGCTTGACCGGGCCCTGAGGATAGACCTCTTTGCCGGGGGTCAGGCCCCCACAGGCAAGCTCCTCGATCGGATCCAGGATGCCGTAAAGTCGACAGCGAGCCTGAAGCATGACCATATCAATGCGGTCGTCACCTCGGAATTTTCCGACACCAACAAGAGCTACCTGGTCCTGAAATCACACGGTGGATCCTCGCTCGAAGATGAGCTTGCAGGGATCCTGGCCGAACCCCTGGCTGCGCGACTCGACCTGGTCCGCCAGTTGCTGCTGATCACCCTGGCCAGGCAGGAAATACCCGGGATCTGCTTTCCAATGAACCTCACCCAGCTCCAGGTCCAGGCAGGAACCGGAGCCGGCAGGGTCCTCTCAACCGCCGCCCTCGAGCTGCCGACCCTCCTCGGCTTCCTGGACGGGTCCCTCCGCCAGCTGTCGGCCTATACGAACTATCTGCCGCCGGAGCTCTCAGAAGATGGCTGCGCCGGGGCCGCGCAGGGAGAAAAGACCCTGGCTTATTCAATCGCGGCGATCTCCTACCATCTTCTCACCGGCGCCCCGGCCATGGGGCAGGGTGAGACCAGGGAGATCCTCGAAAAACATCGCGAGCTCAAGCCCGCCCCCGCCAACCTCATCGATTCAAATATTCCAGAGGAGATCTCGGACCTGCTCGGAAGGATGTTAGAGAAGGACCCTGCCCAAAGGCCCAGCGTCCCGGAAGAAATCGACCCGGTGATCTCGAGTCTCGCGCCGAGCACCGAGGTCGTGGAAATCCAGGACGACTACCAGCCGGAAAGCGAGCCGGCCGACCGGCCGCAGGTCTCCGTCACTCAACCGCCGCGGGCCGGGACCGGCCAGGAGCCGAAGCCCGTGATCTCTCGGACCCGCCTGGAGAGCCCCCCGCCCCCCAGGCCCAGCATGCTGCAGAACCTGATCAGCCTGCCGTTCTGGGCGGCGCTCTGGGCCGCGCTCTTTTACGGCAGCTCAAAGGTGGCCGAACTCCTCTTCGCCGGCGCAGCCCAGTAGCCGCAGGCTATTCGAGGAGAACGCACTTACCATCGTTCTGCCCCGCAAGGTCACGGCAGAGCTTCTGCATGGTGAAGCCGGCCTGGGCGAAGCCAACCGTATGAATCCGCGCCTTGCGAAAGCGATTCTGCATCTTTGCTATCTCCAGGACGAGCTCCGGAGCGATCTTCTGGTTCTTCTCATCCCGAGGCGTACCATCGGTCAGCAGGTAGATCGTGTCAACATCAGGGATCCCGAAGGCCCTGGACATGGCCAGGTCCGTTCTGGTGGCGCCCGATGGTCTCAGCTTGCGAACCCAGTCCGCGGCCTTCTGCTTGTTCGATTTCGAAGCGAACATGAGTGCCGGCGCCTGGGCGTGCTGGATAGGCTTATCCAGGCTGGGAGCCGGAGGAGGAGGCGATCCGAAAAATCCTATCTGGTGATTGAAGTCCATGATCCCGAAACGTACGTGCGTGGGCAGCCCCGCGAGAGTCTTCAGCAGCTCATGCTTAACCCGCGTAATCCTCGCCACACGCTTCAGCTTATCCACTGGAGCCTTCTCGCTCCCGGATGCGCCATCAGGCTTGACCACCACCGTCCTTCCCTTACGACCGGGTTCCTCTGGCGGACGCTTGGGTTTCTGGATAACGGTATCCATGATCTTCATGCTGTCGCTGACATCGATGATGAAGAGCACCCTGTCGGAATCGACGGTGACCGAAAAGAAGCTTGGCCTCTTGAAGAGGACCGTACGGCTCTCGGTCTCTTTTTTAGGTGGAGGCTTCTTTCCGCCCTTCCTGCCCTTCCAGAAATTACGCCAGTCTATGGAAACCTTGAACTTGTACCCGGAGAGCTCCTCGAGGGCTCGTTGCAGATCGAAGTAGACCCGATCCTGAGGTTTTCTCTCGCGGCGCGCAAGTTCATCGATAAGAGGCTTCATCGAAAGCTCGGGATTCTCCAGGTCCCTGATCCAGCGCAGGGCGGCAAAGACGACCTCCTTGCGGGGGCTTCGAAGCGCGCCATGCAGCGTCTTCATCGCCAGGGCATCATCGCTCCATCGCCTCAGGACGGCAAGGAGGATGATCTTGGTCTTCGAGTTCTTTCCCCTGGCGACCTCGTCGCATACCTCCTTGCGAACATTGGAAGATTCAACCGCGGCAAGGGTCCTCCCGGCAAGTCGGTCGAGCTCGTAGCTGTGACCTCCCAGGGCGTACTTCAGGATAAGCTTGTAGCCGCGGACCTCGTTGGTCTCGGCCAGCTCGGACACAAGGCCCTGGGCCACCTCGAAATTCTTCGCAAGGATCGATTTCTTGAGCCGATTCTCGGCAGATTTCCAGCCGCCCTCCGGCTCCTCCGCGCCGAGGGAAGGCGCAAGCGCAGTGCTGAGCAGGAGACACAATACGGCAAGGACTCCGGCCCGCAGCCTGATGCCTCCTGCCGCTGACTTCCAACTCGAGAATCGGACTGGGATGGAGTGAGGTGTTCTCATTTGGGTATTCTACCGCAGGAAGACGGGGATTCTATCCCGGGAACCTCCTGAAAATGCTTCATCGGAAACTCTGCGGCCACCGCCGCCCGGAATCACGCTGAAAGTATTTCGCCGATCATCTCGGCGACCTTGCCAGGATTCGCCTTGCCCCGGGTTTCCTTCATCACCTGCCCGACAAGGAAATTGACCGAGTTCTTCTTGCCGGCGCGGACATCTTCAACCGGCCGGGGATGCTCGGAGAGTACCTTCTCCACCTGCTCACGAAGCGCGGAATCATCGCTGATCTGCTCGAGCCCCAGCTCGCTGATGATCTCAACCACCGGCTTGTCGCTCTCGAGCATCGGCTTCAGAACCTCCCGCCCCTTTTGCGAACTCACGACACCAGAGTCAACGGCCTTGACCAGGTCGACAAACCGTCCGGGTTCGAGACCGAGGGAAGAGATCCCGGCCTTGCGGGAATTGGCCTCCTCCTTCAGCGCGTTGAGGATCCAATTGGCCACCGAGCGCACCTTCGGATAGAGCTCGATGCAGGCGTCAAAGAAGATCGCGGCCTCGGGGTCACGCACAAGCAGGTTGGCGGGATAATCTTCGAGCCCCAGCTCGGAGGTGTATCGTTGCAGGCGATCGACCGGCAGTTCCGGAAGGCCGGAGCGGATTTCCTCGAGCTGTTCCCTGGTAAAGGTAACAGGCGTCAGGTCCGGCTCGGGAAAATACCGGTAGTCATGCTCCGCCTCCTTGCCTCGCATCGAGCGGGTCTCATCTCGCTCCGGATCGTAGAGCCTGGTCTCCTGCACCACCTCCTCACCACGCTCTTTCAGGTCGATCTGCCTGGCAATCTCGTAATGAAGCGCCTTCTCGATGAAGTTGAATGAGTTGAGATTCTTGATCTCCGCCCGGGTCTCGAGATGCTGGGCCCCCTTCGGCCGAATCGAAATATTCACGTCACAGCGCAGGGACCCCTCCTCCATATTGCAGTCCGACACTCCGAGATAGAGCATGATGAGCCGGAGATTGCGCAGAAAGGCCCCCGCCTCAGCAGCCGAAGAGATGTCCGGCTCGGTGACGATCTCGAGCAGGGGCGTGCCCGCCCTGTTAAGGTCCACGAAGCTGACTGGACGACCTGCGACATGGGTGTTCTTGCCCGCATCCTCCTCGAGATGGATTCTCGTGAGTTGAACTCCCGCCTTCTCTCCATCCAGCAAGAAGTCTACCTGTCCGCCGAGGCCCAGTGGCTGATCGTATTGAGAGATCTGGTAGCCCTTCGGCAAATCGGGATAGTAGTAATTCTTGCGGTCGAACTTGGAAAACTCCCCCACCTCGCAACCGCAGGCGAGCACTGCGCGGAGGGACTGCTCAATCGCCTGCCTGTTGGCATAGGGCAGAGCGCCGGGCCAGCCGAGACAGACCGGGCAGACATTGGTATTGGGTTCCGCCCCGAACCTGTTCTCGCAGCGGCAGAACATCTTCGTCCTGGTGTTCAATTGGACATGGACCTCGAGTCCAACCACCGCCTCATAGGCCGAGTTCTCGAGCGGATCGAACTTCTTTTCAGCGCACATCAGGCTTCTCCTCCCCCGCCCCATGCGTTCACCGCCGGCGCCTGGAGATGGTGCTCGGTCTCGGACTGGAAGGCATTGGCTATCCTGAGCACCACATCATCTTCCATCGCCCTCCCGTAGAGCTGCATCCCGATCGGAAGCCCAGCGCCAGACAGGCCGCAGGGCAGGCTGAGCGCGGGAAGGGATGCCAGGTTGGCCGGGACCGTCAGCACATCGACGGCATAGAGCTTCATCGGATCATCCATCCGCTCGCCGATGGGAAATGCGGTAATGGGAGAGGTCGGACAGACAACCGCATCCACCTCGCCAAGCGCCGTCTCGAAATCCTTCCGGATCAGCTTCCTCACCTTCAGGGCTTTCAGGTAGAAGGCGTCATAGTAGCCAGAGCTGAGAACAAAGGCGCCGATCATGATCCTTCTCTTCACCTCTGGACCGAAGCCCTCGGCCCTTGAGCTCTTGTAGAGCGCGACCAGGTCCTCAGCCTCCTTCGTGCGGTGTCCGAAATGGACCCCATCGTAGCGCGCGAGGTTCGAGCTCGCCTCGGCGGCGGACACCAGGACGTAGGCCGGGTTGGCGTAGCGCGCATTGGGAAGAGAGACCTCCTTCACCTCGGCCCCCAGCCCCCTGAGGACCTCGATCGCCTGCTCTACCCGCTCGCGAACCTCCGAGCCGACCCCATCGGGAAAGAGCTCGGGGGCGATCCCGAGACGCATCCCTGAAATATCCCGGGAGGCGCTCTCGACATAGTCCTTCACCTCGACGTCCCTGCTGGTGCAATCCATCTCATCGACGCCAGCCATCGCCTCCAGGACGAGAGCGCACTCGAGAGCCGAATGCTGCAGCGGGCCGATCTGGTCAAGAGAGCTGGCGAAGGCCAGCAGGCCGTAGCGGCTGACCCGGCCATAGGTCGGCTTCAGGCCGGTCACCCCGCAATAGGCCGCCGGCTGGCGAATGGAGCCGCCCGTGTCGGAGCCGAGATGGAGCATCCCCCGGGTGGCGGAGCAGAGCGCAGCGGCTCCGCCGCTCGATCCGCCGGGAACATGGGTGGTCTTCCAGGGGTTCTTCGTGATCTGGATCGAGGAATTCTCCGTAGAGGATCCCATGCCGAACTCATCCAGGTTGGTCTTGGCCACACAGACCGCGCCGGCCTCCCGAAGCCTCCTGACCGCAGTAGCCTCATAGGGAGAGACATGATTCTCGATAATCCTGCTGGCCGCCGAGGTGCGCCCGTAGAGAGTGCAGATGTTCGACTTGACGGTAAAAGGAACGCCCGCGAGCGGCCCCGGATCTTCCCCTGACTCGAGCCGTCTGTCAAGCTCAGCCGCCTGCGCAAGGGCCTCCTCGCGAAGAATCTCCGTGGCCGCGTCAAGCTGCGGATTCACCTGCTCTACCTGGCGAAGAGCGTCCTCCGCCGCGGCGGTGGCGGTGAGCTCGCCGGCCCGAATGCTGTCCCTGGTATCAAAAACGCTCTTGGTCAATGCTTCATCCTGCTGGTCAGCTATCGGAGCTCTCCGCGTCCCCGATGATCCGCGGAACCAGGAAATAGGGCGGCTCGCTATCGGGAGCGGGACGCAGGGCTACCTCGTTAGGAAGACTGGGCGCTTCCTCATCGGGACGCAGCACGTTGGATGCCTCGCTGGTGAAGAGCGATGGATCGACTCCATCTGTCTCCAGCTCCTGCAGCTCTCCGACATATTCGAGCACCTTCTC
>CAUZHA010000022.1:0-44545 GCA_963579555.1 Planctomycetes bacterium UBA1146 | reverse complement strand
GTTTCGAGTCGGGGCCCGGCACGCGGGTACTGCTTGGCGAGAGGGAGGTTGAAGACGTGCGGGTCATCTGCTCTAACAGGATCGAGGCCGTCCTTCCCCCATCCGACCTGAGGGGCTCCCGGGACCTGACCGTCACGGGTCCATCCGGCTCGGCGACCTTCTCCTCGGCCTTCTATTACCTCGACGGAAAGAACTTCGTGCGCGGAGACTCCGACCTCTCCGGCACTCTGGGCCTGACTGACGGAATCTACACCCTGACGATGCTCTTCCTCGGCAACCGGGAGCTCTGCCCCGATGCCAGCGATTTCGATGACAATGGCTTGGTTCATGTGACCGATGCGATCAGCCTGTTCCTCTTCCTCTTTCAGGGCGGCTCGCCGCCGAGGCCGCCCTATCCGCTCCCCGGTGAGGACCCCTCGCCCGACGAGCTCAGCTGCGGCTCCTGAGTGGAAGCTTCGGGACCTTCATCCCCGGCGCGATCATTCTGCGCCCAGAGCAGGCAGAGTCCCCCGATCACCAGGGAAGAGCCCGCCACCCAGGCCCAGGCCCCGCCCTCCATTTTCTCTCCAAGGTAGAGGGCGGCCACGATACTCGTAAGAAAGGGACTCAGCATCTGAAAGGACGAGGTGATAGAGGCCCCCAACCGAAGCAGCGCGACATAGAAGAAGATATGGGCGATACAGACCCCCAGAACGGCCGTTGATACAACCAGGAGCCAGCCCCACTGCGACAGGCTCCCGATGGAGCCTGGCCGCCCGAAAAGAACCATGAGGGTTACGGTACCTGCCGAGACGTACTGGGCAACAACACCGAAGGAGATCAGCGGTGGGATCCCCTCCATGAAATAACGCACGCTGACCCCATAGAGCCCGAAAAAAACGCCGCAGAGGAGAATGATCGCAAGACCCTGGCCGTTCACCGAATGGCTGAAGGCGCCGCCTGAGATGGACAGCCCCACGAGCCCGGCGAAGGCCAGCAATAGACCGATGCCGAAACGAGGGCTGCCAAGCAGGGCGCGCTCCGCTGGAAACAGGATCATCGCCGCCGCCACCGCCCAGATCGTCGACGCCTTGATGAAGAAACCGATGGCGTTGGCCTGGATGTAGTAGGGCGCAGCCGCCCAGAAAATCTGTCCAATGAAGGCGAAGGCCGCGGGCACCAGCGCCCGTGAGAGCACCCTGCTTCCCAGGTCACCCCGGCGCCAGGCAAGGTACAGAGCGGGCCACAAGAGCACGGCGGCGATAGGGTAACGAATGCCGTTCGCCGTCCAGGGATCATCGGGCAGATAGGCGGTGAGGTCCTTGAGCAGGACCGGGGTCGAACCCCAGATACAGACGTTGGCCAGGACAGCCAGTGTACCTCTGCGGTCGATCTTCACGGCGCGCGCGTCACAGCCTCTCGGCCACGTCCCGTGCGAAATAGGTCAGGATCATGTCGGCCCCGGCTCTCCTGATCGCCAGGAGAGTCTCCATCACCGCAGCCTCCTCATCGAGCCAGCCGAGGCGAGCCGCAGCCTTCAACATCGCGTATTCCCCGCTCACATTATAGGCGGCCACGGGCAGCATGGTCTCGGATTTGACCCTGGCGATAACGTCGAGGTAGGCTAAGGCCGGCTTGACCATGACGATATCCGCCCCCTCTTCCTCGTCGAGGAAGACCTCGCGAACCGCCTCCTCGCAATTGGCGGGATCCATCTGGTAGGTCTTCTTGTCGCCTGAGCGCGGCTCGGAATCGAGCGCGTCCCGGAAGGGACCATAGAAGGCCGAGGCGTATTTTGCCGAGTAGCTCAGGATGCTCACGCTGGTGAAGCCGGCGGCGTCGAGAGCCTCGCGAATGCGGCCGACCCTTCCATCCATCATGTCCGATGGTGCGATGATGTCCGCCCCGGCCTCCGCCTGGGAGACCGACATGGCGGCGAGAACCTCGAGGGTCTCATCATTGAGTATCTCCCCATCTTCGACAATCCCATCGTGGCCGTCGCTGGAATAGGGATCCAGCGCGACATCGGTGATGACCGCGAGCTCCGGCAGGGCGTCCTTCAGCTGTCGAACGGTACGCTGAAGCAGGCCCTCCGGATTGGTCGACTCGGTTCCCAGCCTGTCCTTCAGGGAATCGGGAAGAGCCGGGAAGAGAGCGACGGCGGGGATCCCCCGCTTGAACGCCTCCTTCGCCTCGGTGACGAGGACGTCGGGGCTATAGCGGAAACAATCAGGCATCGAATCGATGGGGATCTTCTGCGATGACCCATCGACAACGAAGAGAGGCCAGATGAGATTATCCCGCCGCAGGTGGGTCTCCCTCACCAAGCTTCGAACAGCCTCTGATTTCCTGTTGCGGCGCGGGCGGGAGACGAGCTCGGGTATTTCCAGGCCATCGGTCTCGGCGGTGCCGTCTTGAGTAGGTTCCTTATTCGCCATGAAGCTATCGTCCGGGGGGTTTCTCAGCCTTCCCGCCAGGAGAAGGGACTCCGCCTCCCATCAAGCTGGAGCCAAAGGGTAGAGTATAACATGTTCATCCGCGGCGGAGGCAGGAAAGAACGAACGCGAGGCCGCGTGAGCGGGCTCCGCAGGGTCCCGTAATCTTTCATCCGGGACCAGGGCCCTTTTCACTGTATACTTCGGCCATTGGAACGACCCGCACAGGAGGCGGCCAGCTTGCGTATCTCCCAGGAAGACCACGATGAAATGACCGCCGCGGCGGAGGCGGAATACCCTGAGGAATGCTGCGGGCTTCTCTTCAGAGGCCCGGAAGGCTCGGAGGTGGTGCCCATGCCCAATCTCCAGAACAAGCTCCACGAAGAGAACCCCGAGACCTACAAGCGCGACGCCCGTACGGCCTATTTCATGGACCCGCAAGAGATGGCGCGAATCAGCGGGGGGAAAACAGCCGGGGGAATGGCCCTGGCCGCCATCTATCACTCCCACCCCGACGCTGAATCCTATTTTTCGGAAACAGACAGCGAGGCCGCGGCAGTCTTCGGGACACCCAACTTCCCCGGGGTCGTCTACCTCGTCTACTCGGTGATGGACGGCAAGCTCGCCGACCAGAGGGCGTTTGACTGGTCTGGAGACGAGGCGGCCTTTACAGAGATCCGGCTCGAGCTCGAGGACCCAGTCTCCTGAGCCGGCTCACTTCAGCGGAGCAGGGATATCGACCCGGGTGGTTCGGCCGGTGAGCGCCTTCAGGAAGGCGACGAGATCGTTCTTGTCCCCCGGGCTGAGGTTGAGCTTCTTCATCTCCGGATCAAGAGGCCACCTTGGCTTCTCCGCTCCGCCCCGGTCGTAGAACTCGACGACCTCTTCAAGGGTTTGAAACCTGCCATCGTGCATATAGGGCGCGGTAAGCGCGACATTCATGAGGGTCGGAGTCTTAAACCGTCCCCGGTCGTCCTCGGCCTCGCTCACCTCGTAGCGTCCCGAATCGGGGGCAGGCGAACCCTCCGCGACACCGACACCCGTGCTGTGATACTTCTCGTCGGTAAAATTGGGACCCGAATGGCACGCTGTGCAGCGACCCCGGTTGTTATCCTTGAAAATCTCGAGCCCCCGGCGCGCCGCTTCACTGAGGGCTTCATCTTCCCCCATCTCGTGGCGTTGCCAGGGCGAGTCGTAAACGACGATGGTCCGCTCAAAGCTCGCGATGGCGCCGGTGATCCTCCCCAGGTCAACCCGCTCATCTCCATAGGCCTCTGCAAAGAGCCGCCTGTAGGCCACGACCTGCGCCACCTTCGCGACAATCGCCTGGTGACTCTCGCCCATCTCCCGCACCGAGACCATCGGGATCGCCGCCTGCTCCTCCAGGCTCGCGGCCCTTCCATCCCAGAACTGCTCTCGGCTGAAGATCCGGTTCACCACAGCCGGAGCGTTGCGTCTGCCGCGCTGGCCGTTGAGACCGGAAGAAACAGGCGTCCTGTCGGCCCAGCTACTCGAGGGGTCATGACAGCTCGCGCAGGAGATGGTCTGGTCCTTCGACAATCGACGATCAAAGAAGAGGTGGCGACCCAGCTCGGCCTTGGCCGCGGTCCACGGGCTCCCGGGCGGTATCTTCACCATCGCCCGGTCATAGCCGAGAGCGTCGAGCTTCTCGATGCTGAAATTTTTCCAGGTGAGCGGGGCGTTGGCCCGGCCACCCCTTTCGCAGGCGGCGAGGAGGAGGAGCGCCGAGGCGAGAGCCGCGCGATTGAAAATGGCTGAGCCGCTCATTCGACCGGCCCCAGGCTCAACAGGATCTCCCCCTGGCCGCGCGTGGTGACCTCGACCGTACCACGGAATTCTCCGAGCTTCTCATGCCAGGCAACGTAACCATAGCGTCCCGGAGGAACATCCTCGATCACCAGCACGCCATCGGCATCGGTCACTCCCGCATAGGGATTGTCATGAACAACCACGTAGGCCCGCATCCAATTGTGCACATCGCATTTGACCGTGACCAGGCCGGGCTCAGCGAGCTTGCGGCCGGAGTAGATCTCTCCCTCTCGGGCAAACTGGTAGTTAAAAAAAGACCTGTCGCCGTAATACGGATGGGTTGAGTGTGTCAGGGGGTCCTCGTTGGAGGCCTTCAGCAGGGAGCCTGCCATCGCCACTCCGACATGCGGGTGAAACGAGCAGTCCCTGTTGACCAGCATCAGCTCATGGCCGGGCGCCTTGCCCCGGCTGATTCCCTCGAGACGCACAACGACATTCCGAATTCCACGACTGGCGGCATCGACAACAAGCTCCTCGCTAAGCACCTTCCCCTTGCAGTGCTGGGCATTGATGTTGGCGTCAATCCGGCGGCGAGCCGGCACCGGGTCGCCGCGATAGGTGGCCACCGCGCGCACCTTCCCTCCACCGACGACATCAGCAATCTCGTAGGGCCCGGAGGGGCGGGCCTCGCGGGAGAGACGGTCCGCATCGCCGCAGGAGGTCGCCAGCGCCGCGAACAGGAGAATGGACAATCTGAAGCTGCTAGTGCTCACGAAACATCTCTTCAAATGCATAGACGCAAGACCAGGGAGACGGCATCGAGGAGAAGGCAGGCCACCACCGGCAGCTTGCCGCTCTCCAGGCGGCTGACAATCGACAGCCAGAGGGTAACGCAGAGCGACAGGATGCAGGATGCAGGAAGAAGGACCCAGATTGTCGAAACCGGGGCAGACTCTCCCGGCTCCTCGGCCCCGACCGCGATCAGCGCCGCCACCAGGACATTCAGCGCAGACCAGGCGAGCTTCCACCAGCCGATTCTGAACTCGCCGAGATATGAACCCGGAGGCTCATCCTCGTATTCGACATCGGGAATATGTTCGGGCCGGGGGTGTTGGCTCTCGGCTGGCCCGTCCAGATTGGTCATGCTTATTACTTTTCCTTCCACTCGATTGTCGGCAGCGTTATTGTAACGCCAAGACGAAAAGCACTCCACGCTCGTACTCGACTGAAGTCCCGCCTTCGGCTAAAGTGTGCCCACTCGTTGCGCTGTATTATGTGAATTCCCATACAGGTTCAGAAGAATCATGTCAGATCTTTCCGCCATAGAAATTACTGATCCGGAGATCAAAGAGCTTATCCGCCAGGAAGAAGCCCGCCAGCTGACCTCCATCCGGCTGATCGCGTCGGAAAACTACGCCTCCGAAGCCGTCATGCAGGCCACCGGAACCGTCTTGACCAACAAGTACTCCGAGGGCTACGCCGGAAAACGCTACTACGAAGGCCAGGACTATATCGACCAGGTCGAGACCCTGGCCATCGAGAGAGCCAAGGCTCTCTTCGGCGCCGAGCACGCCAATGTCCAGCCCTACTCCGGCTCTCCCGCAAACCAGGCGGTCTACCTCGCCCTGTGCCAGCCGGGCGACACGATCATGGGCATGAGCCTGCCCTTCGGCGGCCATCTCACCCACGGCTGGAAGGTCAACTTCTCCGGCATCCAGTACAAGTCCGTTCAATACGAGCTGAATCCTGACACCCACCGCATCGATCTTGACCAGGTTCGGGAGATGGCGCTCGAGCACCGCCCGCGGCTGATCTGGGCCGGAGCCTCAGCCTATCCGAGGACCTGGGACTTCGAGGCCTTCGCGGAAATCGCCGCCGAGGCCGACGCGGTGCTGGTAGCTGACATCGCCCACTTCTCGGGACTCGTGGCCGGAGGCGTTCATCCGCATCCGTTCCCCCATGCCTCCATCGTCACCACGACCACCCACAAGACCCTGCGCGGCCCGCGCGGTGGAATGATCCTGAGCAAGGAAGAATACGCGCGTGACCTCGACCGAGCCATCTTCCCCGGGCTCCAGGGCGGACCCCACAACCACACGACCGCGGCCATCGCGGTAGCCCTGAAGGAGGCCTCATCGGACGACTTCAAGGACTACGCCCGCCGGATCGTAGCCAACGCCAAGGCCCTGGCGGCCGCCCTCCTCGAGAGGGGCTTCAGCCTGGTGACCGGCGGCACCGACAATCACCTGATTCTCTTCGATGCCACGGCCAGGGGACTCAGCGGCAAGGAGGGCTCCACGGCGATGAGCCTCTGCGGCATCGAGGCCAATTCGAACGCCATCCCCTTCGATCCCCGCAAACCCTTTGATCCAAGCGGAATTCGTCTTGGAACCGCCTCGGTCACCTCGCGCGGCATGAACGAGGAACACATGGCGCAGGTCGCCGATTGGATCGAGCAATCGTTCGAAGCCCACGATGACCCCGACAGGCTCCAGGCCATCCGCCAGGAGATCAGTGAGTTCTGCTCCGGCTTCCCCTGCCCCGGAATCCCGACCTGAACCAGGACCGTTTGACCCGGGCCTAGAGGCGGATTGCCGCCATGCGGGAGCGCAGGTAGTCCAGCAGCCGCCTGTCCGAGGCGGTAGAGGCGACCCGCCCGTCCCCGCGCTCGAGACGGTTGAGCTTTTCCCTGAGCCGCGGCTCGCGCTCAATCGCCCGATCGGTCCACTTCCTGTACGCCTTGAGGTCCCCCCGCATCTTTTGTACGAGTCCCAGGCGAAGCATGCACTCCGATTTTTCGGGAAGCTCATCGGGCAGCCCGCCAAGGGCCAGCCTGTAGTATTCGACCGCCCGCTCGAGCTCGGCAAGCGATGACGAGGAGAGGGTAACGGCCAGAGCTAGGTCGGTAAGCAGGATCGCGAGATCAAAGGTCACCTTTCCTTCCCAGGAGCGAACCGCCCCCGCATCCGGCGGAACCTTGCCGTCAAAGACGGCCTGCTCGAGGAGAGCTGCCGCCTCCCTGTAAAAACCTGCCTGGGTGTAGAGCAGCGAGCTCCGCTGGGCGAGCTCGAGACCCTCACAGCTCTTCTGCAGCTCATGGACCGCCGCCTGGAGATTGTCGCCCGCGAAGGTCTTCACGGCCCGCAGCGCCGCCTCGACCACGGCCGCGAGGCCCTCCTGCCGCCAGAGCGAACCCTGCCGAATCTTCACAAGCACATCCGCCGCCGGCGGCGGATGCAGGGGCTTGTAGCTCTTCCACCCCTCGCGAATCTCAATCACCGGCAGCTCGCCTGACTCGATCTGTTTCTTATAACGCCAGGCCGCGGCCCACGCCGCGGTGAATCCACCGGCGGGCCGGGCAAGCTCGGTCGCCTCCACCGGGATCCAGAGTCGACCCTTATGCGCCACCCAGGACTCCTCGGAGAAGAGATTCCCGGGAACCTCCTCGCCGGCGCCTGCTGGAATCGAAGACAGGCCGCTGTCAAACATCATGATGACATGGCTCGAGTCGACCACCACCGCGGTGGGAATGTCGGCAGCCTCCAACACCGAGCAGCACAGCACGACGATGTCATCGCAATCACCCGAGCGCCGCAGCAGGGTCTCCCCGGGATAGTTAACACGATCGCTGGTTTCCGCTCCTTCTGACACCGAAACCGGCGTCCGCGCATCCGGCTTATAGCCGATCTTATGGCCGTTCAGGGCGCTGAGGAGGGTCACCGCCGTGACCATTTGCGCGGGAGGAAATTCATACCGCGACACTCCCGGCCGATGCTCCCAGGCAGAATCGACGAAGGCCTTCACTGCGGCATCATTTGAATCGACGAATACAGCCACCTTGCTGGGGTCCTGCCAGTTGAAGACATGATAGTCGTAGATAGTGATCGCCCTGTTGGCGGAGGCCAGCAGCTCCCCGCCCGCCTCCAGGCGGACGGCCGCGGTCACCTCCAGGGATCTCTCGGTCACGATCTTCCGAGAGAGCAACGGGTTCAATCGTTTAGTCCAGGTCTCTCCCGGCGCCAGCTCTGGAAGCGCAAACCTCAGATCCTCGACCAGGTAGCCCCGGCCCTCCCCCTCGAGGGTGAAATCCACGCAGGCCGCCTGGAGTGTTCTTGAGGTGGTGTTCCTGACCCGAACCTCACCGATCCCCTTCTCCCTGTAGGAATGAAAGAGACTGGAGTAGATCGGCCCGAGGTCAAGCTCGACAGCCGGACGGCTCGCGAGAGACCCGGCCATTCGCACCGGGCCGCCGGCGAAATACCATCCGGCCAGCAAAAGAGCGGCGCAGACCGCAGCCGCGCTGAACAGGATCGCCCTTGTCGACCTCCGTGAGGAGCGATCGAGCTCCCGGCCAAGGATCTTGCAGACGCCCTTAACCCCTCTCTCCTCCGCCCCCTCCCTTCCCGGCGCGGCGAAATCGGCGGGATTGAAGTTGACCGTAGAGTCGTTCATATAATCGATTGAACCGGTAGCCGCGAAGACGAACTCCGGGCCATTACGGCAGAGACGGATTACGTCGCCGTCCTCCAGCTGATGCTCGAGCACTTCCCTGCCATTGAGGTAGGTTCCGTTCTTCGAATCAAGGTCGCGCAGCAACCAGCCGCGGCCTCCCTCCTCATCGAGGAAGATGAGCGCGTGGCGGGTAGACACGACGGGGCTGTCGACCACGACATCGTTGCCCTGGTCTCGTCCAACGCTCAGCCGCATACCCTTCAATACGACCAGCCGGCCTCTTAAGGATCCCCTGCGATGGACCAGCGCCGGTCCGCTCACGGGGCTTTCGCTCTTCACCAAAGGATTTTCCCCTGGGCTCTCTTCTCTTCAGCTTTCCCGCGAGATCTCCCCCGCGAGTTCACCACTTCTCTCTCCCGACGGGTCGATCGAGGACACGCCGGTCCCGCCATTCTTGCCATCTTCGACTGCCGCATCAAGCATTCGAGGCTCTGGAGGATATTCGGAAGTTAGGCGAGCCGGACGCGGCGCGGGAAAGAAAACCTACAGACCGCTCTCGCAGCCAAGCTCGTCGGTATCCGAGGCATCTCTGCCCGGCACGGGGTAAGGCGCCAGGGGGGCGCGGCCGCCGCGGTAGAGGAAATCAAGGATGCGGATGGCATCGGTCACATTGAGCCGCCCATCGTCGTTCGCATCGAGGGCGTCCTGGCAGCTCGCCGACGCTCCGGCGAAGAGATGCCTGACAATCTTGACCCCGTCGCTGATATTGACGACCCCATCGAGATTCGAATCACCGCGAATAAACTGCGGCGCCGGAGGCAGAACCACGATGGACCATTGGTTGGAGACCTGCCCATCAACATTGCGAACCTCGACCGTGGCGAATCCGGGATTGACCCTCTCCGGAACGAGGAGCATCACCGTGCCCGGATTGTCGCGGTTGAACCCGGGCGAAACCTCCAGCTCTTCGTTGTCGCTGCGGAAAACCACCGCGATGCCCTCGTGAAAATCGCTGCCCGTAAGCACCAGGCGCTCCCCGAGGCCGATTGGATTAGGCTCGGCGGCGGAGATGATGGGGCGCTCCCAGCCGGCCGTGCTGGTGACCGTGATGGCGTCGGTGTCGATCACCTCGCCCCCGTCGTTGAAGCCGAGGATCTCAATCTCGTTGGCTCCGGCCACCAGGGGAATATCGTCAATGCTCCAGTCACGAAGATCGCTGTTGGAGAAATTGAAGTCCAGATTCTCGACGAACTCACCATTCCTTGAAAGCGAGAGCGTGAAAACATCGGCCGGTGATTCCCCATCGAGATCGATGAAGGGCGAGGCTCCCTCATGGGTAATGTCGCGTCCACTGTTGGTCGTGATCCGCAGGCGAACGGCGGGATAGCAGGCTGCGTCAACCCGGCTGCGAAGATAGCTGTTTCGACTATTGACGAAGCTCGAAATGCCACCGGTGCTGCCGACGCCGGCGCTGGAAACCTGTGACATATAGGCGCTCAGGGGCGAGCTGCCGCCGGTGTAGAAGAAGTTGTCAATCATGCTCTTGAGGATCCCGTAGTACATCCTCTTCACGCGGGGGCGATTCAGCAGCCGGGTAACCTCGCTGAAGTGATTGGAAATCGATGACGATGGATTCGACGGCATCGTCGAAAATTCTCCACCCCCGGCATTGCCGAAGGTCAGCTCTAGATCCCAGGGGATCAGCCGCCAGAGACCATCGGAGGGAGCCCTGTAAAAATAACAGTTCTTTCCACGACGTCCGCCCCAGGTATCCCAGTGGTCGATATTGGTGACGATCGCGAGGACACGCAGGACCTCCTCAACGTCCATCATCGAGAAGACCGAATTGTCGAAAGCCGTGTTCGAGGTGGAGCGGGAGTCCATCAGCCGGGCAAGCGCTATGAGCGGGGTAAAATCGTCCTCTGTCTTCCTGTTGCGCAGGGAGAAGTACCAGCGGTAGTTTTCCTTATTGTTGCCCCCGCCAGTACTTCCGTACGGCGGGAAGAGCAGACGGCCCTCGGCATTTCCGGTCCGGGCGCCGCTGTCGTTGAAGCTGAAGCGGTCATCCATCTCGTAATGCGCCCCGGAGAGACCTTCCGATTCGGGAAACCAGAAATTGATGTACTGGCGGTTCGGCTTATCGAGAGCTTCATAGGTCCCCGTCCTGACGTCATTGAGCTGGAAGCGAACCAGCGTCTGGAAATCGAAATAGGGCAGCAGGGAAGAGCCGGCGTTGCGACGCATCATGTAATGAGCCAGGCGCTCCTTCCCATCTGAGGAGTGCTCGTCAAGATTGAACGCTGTCTTGCGGCCATGGAGAGGTTTGTCCTTGGGGATCTTGAGCGAGAAGCTCTTCTCAAAACCACCGCCGCCGGGGCGAAGCCAGGGGCTGCCCGCGAACCGGATTCGCGAACCGTAATAGATATCATCGCCGCCGAAGACAAAGGAGCCCTCGAGCATCTTATTGGAGAGCACCCGCCGACTGCGCAGCTCAGTCTCATTCTCCTCGTGCATCACGAAGCGGTAGTTGTGATGGTTCGTGGAGGGGTTACGGGTATCGTGACGGTAGAGGTTGTAGAGCTCCTCGGTGCGGGAGGCCGACAAGGGGTTCACCACCGGGGCATGAGAGCGCCCGAGAATATCCCTCGGGAATCTCTCTGGCCGGCCGTCCGAATCCTCCGCCTCGATGTAATAGATCACGCGGGTGCCATTTGATTGTCCCGGGATGGTGACGGTATACTCGCCCGGCTTGTCAGCCGCGCGCATCGTCGCCCGGGTGAACGAACCCGAGACGGTATTGGTGCGGTAGAAGAGCTCGACCTGGCTGACGCCATCCGCATCCCGGACGCGGGCGGTCACGGTCACCGACTCGCCGCTGCCGGGCACGACCGGGTCCTGGGAGACCTTGTCAATCGCGGGCCCCATATTCGCGGAACCGTACCGCTCAACCTGGCGGCGGGTGACCGAGTTGAGCTCGCCGGGCGATCCGAGGGTCGACGGAATTTCGAGGAAATGGCTGCCGGCGATTCCGGGGCTCGAGGCGTTCCCGACATTGTAATCGCCGATGCAAAGGATGGAGGCGCTGCCGATCTTCCACTTCGCATCGAAGCGGACCCTGTAGCTGGTGCCGCTGGACTGGCTGCTGGTATTGCATTCGACCCGGTTGACCTTGTAGTCGCCTCCGCCATTCCAGGCGATCAGCTTCAGGCTGCCGTTGCCTGCGATCACCTCGTCATTGTCGGTTGTCCGGCCGGAGCTGATATGGGTTCCCTCGATCCTCCAGCCGCTGGTGTTGCTGTTGAAGGTGCCGTTAGAGACCATGTTCGAGCCGCCGTTGGAACGCGTCAGCTGGATGTTGTCAACGATCGCGATGCCCTCGGCCGACAGGAGCATACCCAGGTCCGAATCCCCTCCCCCGTGGGTGGCTGTATGGGTAAAGGTGTTCACCCGCGCCTCGTCGGAATCGTCGCTGGCATCCCAGGAGCCGGCAACCGAGCTCTCGCTGTGCGGATCAATCCGTTCGAGCGACGCTCCCCCTCCATCAGCCCAGCGCGGCCATTCTCCTCCATCGTAATAGCGCACCTTGTCGGCGATATTCCCGGAAGCATCCCTGAGCCGCAGACGCTCTCCTCCATTGGCCAGGCTGCCGCTGAAGGACGCCGGGAGAAGCACATCGGGTCCAAGGCCGTAGTCCCGGCTGATCTTGGCCACCGAGTTGGCAATCACCAGGTAGTCGCCGGCGCCGATCACCGTACCGGGAGGAAACTCGTAGTCACCCACGCCCTCGACGCTCCAGCCGCTGATGTCATGCACCGTAGCGCCGCGGTTGTAGAACTCGATAAACTCATCGCTTTCCAGGCCCGAAATCGGATGGTACATGATCTCGTTGAAGATCACGTCGTTCACCACCCCGGTATCGTTCGCGGCGCCCGGGGTCGGAATGGCCGCCCGGGCGAAAGATTCCTGCCCATCAGGATAGCGCGCCTCGCTGCGCCCAGGCACCTTGGGCTCGAAGATGCGGGCATCGACAACCCGGGAGCCGGCTGGATTCACGAGCGCCACCGATACGCGGTCCCGAACACCCTCGACGATGGCAAAGTCCATGCCCAGCTGCGCCTCGGTGAAGGAGACGAAGCCGCGCGCAGGAATGCTCGTTCCTTCGGAAATCGTAAACAGGCGCAGGTTGCTGTAATCATCAGTCAGGTGAAAGCCGCCGAGGTCTACCCGTGAGAAGCTCTTATTGTAGAGCTCGATGAAGCGCGGGCCGTTGGCGGGCAGGAAGTGGCCCTCGTTGACCACCACCGGGAGGGTCTCCAGGTCTCCGGGCTGGATCTCCCTGCGGCTCACCAGCGTCGGGATGAAGGACAGGTCGGAGCTGCTCAGGTTGGTGTTGTGAACACTGACGGCCAGCACGTTGCTCCCGGCGTTAAGGGCCGCCAGGGGAATCGTGATCTCGGCGTCATCCTCGTCGGGGGCATCCCCCACCGTCCCATCTGCCTCGGTGTCGTTGTCAACATTCCCGCCGGCCATGTTGACCCGCCCCATCTCCTGGGAATTGAGGTAGACCACGAAACCATCATCAAAGCTCACGTTGAGAACCACCGAGCCGAGCTCATCCGGGTTGTCCACCTCGAAAACCTTCCTGCAGAAAACCGTCAGGTAGCTGTTGCGCATATCATCGAGCTCGGTGCGATCATCGCCGTCACCATAGCCAATGCCGGTGGGGCCGCTCTCCCAGTCCGAATCATCGAAGTCAAGCTCACGCCAGCTTGCGGGAGGATTGCTGTTGCCGCGAAAATAGCTCCAGGTCGAGTTATCGGGGATCATCACCGCGTCGACGAAGCTCACCTCGGTGTTGAAGTTGGTCCGGCCGGGGGTGCCGCCCATCTCGGAGCTCAGCTTCCAGCTGTCGGGATCATCGCAGTCGGAATAGGGTCTCTTGATGGCCAGGGTGTGCCCTGTACCCTTCGCCCCGCCGGGCCACTGCCCGCGATCATTGTAGCTGACCTTGCTGACCGCTACGCCCTGGGGATTAGCCAGCTCGATGGCTTCGCCGGAATTGTCGAGTGTCCCGATGAAATCGCCATGCGTATTCGAGACCCCGTACCTGGCCTGGACAGCATCCTCGTCGCGACAGATCACCAGGTAGGAGGTCGCGGGAATAAAGCTCCCCTCCGGAAAAACATAGCTGATCCCGCGTGTAAAACGGTAACCCGAGAGATCATAGGGCTCGGAGCCATCGTTGAAGATCTCGATAAATTCAAGCTCCGGACGCGTGATACCCTCGCTGTCGGCTGGGTCAAAATGGATCTCGGTGATAACGATCTCTGCCCGGGCTGCAGCCATGGCGAAACAGAAGAGACCGAGGTATCCGGAAGCCAGGAGCGCGCGCCGCCAGGCCGCCTCCAGCGCTGCTCTTTTCAATTTCATCGAAGTCTCTATTTCCTGACGAATCGGTAAGAACTGCCCACCGGCAAGGTTAAGGCATGGGATGCCCGATTGCCATCAGTACTTGATCTGATTCCGCCGGCCGCCCTGCTCAACACCCGGGCTCATAGCAGAAGGCGTCGTCCGCGTCT
The DNA here is from genome assembly GCA_963579555.1 of Planctomycetes bacterium UBA1146. Taxonomy (GTDB): domain Bacteria; phylum Planctomycetota; class UBA8108; order UBA8108; family UBA8108; genus UBA8108. The sequence continues at coordinate 30,330 of CAUZHA010000022.1, read as the reverse complement.
TCGTGGGAGCCACAGAGCGGAAAGGGGGCCGGGGGAGGAGCGCCGCCCATGAAAAGAAAACGCAGGGTGTAGATCGGCCGCGTGATGACGAGGTGAGCTCCCTCCCCGGTTGAATCCGCCGCCGCGGGACAGGGCAGCTCATCCCCGAGAAAGAGAAAACCCAGGGTCGTCAGGACATCCGCCAGGTCCAGCACCCCATCGAGATTCGCATCTCCCCGCATGAAAGACAGGAGCGGCCGGGGATCACTCTTGTTCAGCCTGAATTCATCCAGCTGCCGGCCTTCGATATCCAGTGCCCGGCCGTGCAGCTCGGTGGCGGATATGTCGAAGACCAGGCAATGGTTTACGGACTGGAAGGTCCGTATATAGGGACGGTCCCTGGCCCCCTGGAGCTCTCCGTAAAGATGTCCGCCGCCGCCGCCGGTGACGATATAGACCGTGCCTCGCGGGCTCTGGAAGACGGGATCCTGCCATCCATCGCGCAGCACCCGGCCCCGCACGGGGTAGGAACGCTGGTAGTTGTGGTCATGTCCGCTGCAGACCAGGTCGACTTCGTACCGGTCGCAGAGCTCGGGAAGCTCCTCTCGTATCGGATGATCAAAGTTTGCGTAGACACCGACGGTATAGATCGGCAGATGCTGGTAGATGATCAGCCAGGGAACTCCCCGGGAACGGGCGGTGGAGAGATCCCGCTCGGCAAAGGCAAGCTGTTCCTCCATCTGGGCCTCAGTGAAAATGTAGTCGAGAACCAGGAAGTGCGCCGGCCCCCAGTCGTAAGAGTAATAGACCCCGGCTCGCTCGCTCTCGTCGTTGGGTACCGTGAAGATATCCCGCCACTCGACATCCATCCGCTCCATGTCCAGGTCGTGGTTTCCCCTGGCGGGATAGAGGCAGGATTTCGACAACAGGGTCCTGTAGGGCAGGAAGATACCCGAGTCCAGGCTGCGATGGTAAATCAGGTCGCCGGTGTGGAGAAAGAGATCGGCATCGAGGCCTTCCATCACAGAGCCGATGCCGACCTGGGCCTCGGAGCCGGTGCCGCTGTCGCCGACCATGACCGCGCGCAGACGGCCCTCCCCCGCTCGCGGCGCCGTACGAAAGACCAGGTGTTCGCCCGCATCGAGAAGCTCCTCGCCGGAAAACACCGAGTAGCCATAGCGGCTGGCCGGCCGCAGGCCCTCCAGCACGACCCTCTGGTTCGCGCCCCGAACGCCAACCTGCTCGACAACCCGGCCGTCCTCCCCGACGTAACGAACCCGGCCTCTATCCCCTGAAGGAGTCATCACCCAGAGGATCTCGACAGAGGTCTCGCCCAGGCCCTGGAGATAGGGACCGCGCAACAGCTCCGCCGCGCCCGCAACCTCGACCGCGGGCAACGGCAGCCCGCCCACAAGCAGGAGCGCGAAAAACAATGACCTGCGACTCAAAAATTCACCTCTAAGCCTGCTGGTGTGCCGAGACACGCTGAAATAACCCGATTGCGTCATTCTAAGTTCACCGGATCGTGATAAGTAACTAATTTTCACGGGGCGAGCCGTGAACACCTGCTTGCATCCGAATATCGTTCCGGAGAAAATCAGCGGACCACCTGGGGAGGTCTCTTCGAACTGGAGAGACCATGAAGAGATACCGACAGCTTTCCTTCCTGCCCACCCTGGCACCGGCGGGAAAGCCCGATCCCGACGCGGAGGCGCTACGCTGCCGCGCTGGAGTTGAATTTCACGAGATCAACGTCCGTGAGATTCTCAATCGCTCAGGCAACAGGCGCCTGCCGTTTGTCTGGACCATCAACCCCTACCGCGGCTGTGAGTTCGCCTGCAGCTACTGCTACGCCCGCTACACCCATGGCTTCTTCGACCTCCATCGCTGGGAAGATTTCGAAGAGAAGATCTTCGTCAAGCGCGGAGCCGCCGGCTCCTTGCGGCGCAGGCTCCGCCGCGCAGCCCTCGAGAACGAACCGATCGCCTTCGGTACGGCAACCGACCCCTACCAGCCCGCCGAGCATCATTACCGTGTGACTCGCTCCCTGCTCGAAGAGATGCTCGAGGTCAGGGGGCTGCAATTCTCCATCACGACAAAGTCCCCCATCATCCTGCGCGACCTCGAGCTGCTCAGAGAGCTGAAGAAACGCCACCGGCTGCGGGTCAACGTCACGATCACCTGTCTCGATACGAAACTCGCCCGCAGGATCGAGGGACACGCGCCGACTCCCCCCGCCCGCATGCGAACGGTCAAGAAGCTGGCCGATGCGGGAATCTACACAACCGTCTTCTGTATGCCCATCATGCCATCCATCAATTCAGGCGAAAACATTCTTGGGCCCCTCTTCCAGGCGGCCCGGCGAGCCGGCGCGCGAAACATCCTCCCCAACGCGCTCTACCTGCGAAAGGAGATCCGTGAGCCTTTCCTGCAGTGGCTGGAAGAGGAGTTCCCCGAGTTGGCTCCTCTCTACGGCCGGCTCTATTCGGGCAGGTCCTACCTGTCCCGAGCCGAGCAGGAGAAGCTCCTCGGCGACTTCAGAAAGCTGAAGGCCGAGGTCGATTTCGGTGGGCGCCCCGGAAGCCCTCAGAAGGAGAGCTGAAGGTGGCCGGCATCGTCGAATACCGGGTCGACCGGCTCATCGATGATCTCGATGTCTTCGCGACCCTCGACGAGCGGCAGACAGGCTTCTGAAAGATAGACGTTTTCGAGGCTCAGGGTGTCGCGGACCAGGGCGACCCGCGGCCCATCTTCACGCCGGGGACTTGTCTTGATGCCCGCCTCGAGCAGCTCCCGGTCATCCTCGAGCACGATGGGCATGCGGGCTCCGGCCGGAGAATTGGCCGTCATGCAGTTGAGGTTGGTCACCTTGTGGTCGATCTTGTCGCAGAAGCGGCGGGTGATGTACTCAGCCATGCCCATACCGACGGCATTGCCGTCGCTCTCAGCGGTAAGGTCGCTGAGGCAGATGCGGGTAATGGCCGGCAAGCCCTCCATCCAGGGCGTACCGGGAGTGTAGCCGTAGACCCCGCGGCCGATGATGTTGGTGTCCATTCCTGCCCCTGAAATGTTCTTACCGAGGCGCTGGCAGTAGAGGACATCGAGCTCCATCAGGGGAAGTTTCCCCATCAGGCCGAAGGCTGTCTTGAGAATTTCGGCCTCCTGCTCAAAGAACCCATCCGTGCTGACGCCGATGAGATCCGCGGTGTCGTGATAGGCGTTCTCGATAATCGCCAGGCCGCCGATCACCTTGCCCCCGCCGACGATGAGGCCGGCGGCGCTGCGGATCGCATCTCCCAGGCCGATATCAAAGATACGGCTGTGGTATTCCGTTGCTCCATCCAGCTTGCCCAGGCCGATGGCGCAGATCTTCGTCAGGCCGCTCTCGATCGGCCCCTTGTAATCGGTATGCGGCTTGATCCGGTTCAGGAGCACCACCCCGTCGGCCTCGACCGCCGTCTTCGCCAGGTAGACCTCGACCCCCTCGGCCGTCGTACCCTGGTGCTCTGTTTCCATCGCCGCGTGCACCGGCGCGCCGACACCCTCCTCGGTAACTCCATAATGCGCCAGCAGGTGGACCTGGCCCTCGGCCGTCGCTCCCCCATGGCTGCCCATGGCCGGAATGATAAAGGGGCTGGCGCCGCGCGATTTCAAATAGCCCACCACAGCCCTGGTGATCCCGGCAATATTGGCGATGCCCCGGCTACCGACAGTAACTCCGATCTTCGCGCCGTCACTGATCCTGTCGGCCGGGAGAACGCGTTCAAGCTCAGCCTCCGCACGGGCGGTAATATCGTCCACGCTGGGCCGCGGGAAGGACTGGCGAATGGGGAAGATTCGAGGAAGAGTCATAGGTGATCCTGAGGAAGCAGTTTACGCGGCCTTTCAATACCTGTCGACAAAGCGATACTGACCGCCGTTTTGCTCAGCAAGCTGGCGCAGGAGATTGGACTCGGCCCCGAAGGCGATCGTGTGAATCGTGACACCGCGGGCACGGTTGAGCAACTTGATCTCCTTCAGGATCGCCGCCGGGGCCGTCAGGCGGCCCCGGGTCGGAAGTCCATCGGTGAGAAGATAGATCGTGTCAACCCGCTTATCCTTGAGCGCGAACTCGAGCGTATCGAAGACATTGGTTCCCGAGCCCGTGGCGATCCTGGCGACATAGGAAAGCGCCTTGGCGCGCCCCTTGCCCTTGAGAGGCTGGAGAGCCTTCTGCCAGGGCCTGAAGGTGGCGTCAAAGCTGATCATGTTGAGAAAGGTGTCGGCCGGCAGCTTCTTGAGCAGGCGCATCATCTCTTTCTTGAGGATGTCAATCTTCATCGCCTTGCCATCCTTAACCACGATTCCGCCGGGCTTCTTTTTCTTCTTCTTTGCCGGCGCGACCCGGGTACGCCCATCGCCTCCGACGGCCTCTTCTTCCTCGTCCTCCTCGAGGCTCTCGGCCTTGACCGCGACCAGCTGGCGCATGCTGCTGGAGATATCGACGACCAGCCCGAGACGCTTGGAGGAAACCTCGATGCCGAAATAGTCGAGATCGTATTTCTTCACGCTGGTGAAGCCCTCCTCTTCCTGCTTCGGGAATTCAAAGGCGGCCTCGGACGCGGACCACCATTTCTTCCAGTCAGCCGCCGCGAGACCGAAGTTCTGGCCCGAGACGTTAACGAGCAATTCGAGAGCCTTGACCTTAAAGCTCTCATCGCTGTGGTTCGCAAGAACAGCGATCAAGGCGCCCATCATGGGCTTGATGCGAATGATCCGCAGCGACTGGAGGGCGACGTTGCGAACCGCTGCGTCCCTGTCGTTGAGTCCGGCGAGCAGGCTCTTCATCGCGCGCGGATCACCGGAACGCAGGGAGAGACTTCCCATCGCGACGGCCCGCAGCTCGGGATCCTTGCTGGCGGCGGAACGGACCGCGAACTCCATCCCGCCGGAGGAGCGGGCCAGGGCATCGAGCGCCCGGGCCCGCAGACGAATATCGGTACCGGAACGATCCAGCGTCGAGCTGATCTCATCGATAGCTCCATCGACGCCGATCCGCGCCAGCGCCTCAATCGCGCTGATGGCCAGCTCGCGGGAACGGTGTCCCACCAGCTCAACCAGCTGATCACGGGCACCGGAAAGCTTCAGCTCGCCCGCGAGACGCACCAGCACGCAGAGGCGATCGATTCTTCCTCCAACCGAGTCGTAGGCGTCACCGGCCAGCCAGGCCCTGGTGGCCTCGTTCTTTGAATTCTTCAGGACAGCCACACACAGCTCGAGCTGGTCTCCGGCGGCGGCGCCCTTGGACTTCCTGGCTCCCAGCTGGCTCAGCAGCAGCTTCGCCTCCTCCACAGTTAGCGAGCTCTCGTTGAACTGCAACGCCCTGAAGGACGCATCCTGCACCCCGGGCGGTCTCCTGCCAAGCCCCGAGATCAGCAGCCTGGCAGCGTTCTCCGTTCCCCCGGTAAGAAGCGCCCCGGGAATGGCCTCGCGCGCCTGGGGCGAGGTCCCGGAGTTATCAAGCTCCGCCGCGAGCCAACGCTCCGAGCTGCTCGTAGAAAGAGCTGCGATCTTGTCGAGAATCGGCCCCACGTGCGTGGCCACGAGATTCGCGCGCCTGTTGATCGGACCGGTCACCTTCTTCAGCGAGGCCCTGTACTGCCGAACAAGGCTGGTGAGCTCATCCGCCCGGGCAGCACAGGGCGCGACCAGCAGGAGCAGAAGAAGGGCGTTTTTCAGGAAGAGCATTTTTCACTCCGGCAGGTGGACGGAACCATGCGAGGCGCTCTGCAAGAGAAAGATTCTACGCAAAAAACCTCAACTTAACCATACCGGCCCGGGCTCCCGTTGGCACCTGTCGAGCCGGCATCAGCCGTGTTCTTCAAGCTGGATGAGATAACCTGAGGGATCCTTGACGACAAAAAAGCGCGTGGTTCCCGCGGTCTCCAGGCCCATCGCTTCCCCAGCATCGAGCTCGCTGTCGAGAATCTCTATCTCATGGCGCCGGGCCTGCTCCAGGTACCCGTCGAGCTTTTGCACTCCCAGCACCAGGACGGATCCCCATCCCAGCGAGGCCGGACGGGGGCCCAGGGCGAAGGGATCTTCCTCCGACTGCTGGTCAAGACCGTGAATCACCAGCTTGAAACCCGACATCTCAAACTCGGCACAGCCGCGAGCCTGGCGGCTTGTCTCGCGCGGCTCGATATTGAGAAGCTTCCTGTAGAACTCAACGCTCTCGACCGGATCCGCGGCCGCCAGGTAGAGTGAATCCAGAGCCGGCGGCTGAGGCGGCCCTGTCAGATCACTGCCGCGAAGCCTGTAGAGTATCTCGGCCTGGGTCGCGTCAATTCGGCCCCTGTCGGTATAGCGCAGGCGCTCATCCAGCAGCTTGTTCCGCGTCCGCTCATCCGGCGCGCGCTCCAGGGACCTCGAGAGGCTGATGAAATTCTCCAGCTCACGGCGGACCAGCGGATCGCTCCAGACGCTCTGCAGGAAACGCATCTTCGCATTCGAGGCCTTCCAATCGAAGCCGAAGCGTTCAACGTATTCCACCGCGGCGTCCGGCCTCGCCTCGGGCCCGGGGTACCAGATCTCCTGGGGGTGAGCCTCCTCGCCGACCAGCTGCGCGGCGATATAAAGATTCTCGAAGAAGCCGACGCGAAGACAGGCTACCGCCGTCTCCAGCTCACCGGCGGTGAAAGCCTCCAGCGCGGAGTTGAAGTGCTCCCCCGGGTTGTCATTCCTGGCAATCACGCACCGCCTCCCTCGAACTGGAGCCGGGCATAGTCGATGTTGAGCTCGCCCGCGGCATCTACCAGGCCGGTCCCATGGGCCAGGATGCCGATCTGCGGGCAGGAGATCTCCACCGTCATTCCTTCTGAGAGCACCTTCACCGTTCCATCCGGGATGACATCGGTCCCGGTAGAAAAAACCTCCGCCGGGGTCAGCCGGATATGACTAGCCGCCCAGGACACCAGCTCCCCGATAGGAGAATTGATGTTGGAGGTGTTGGACTCGCGCTCAAAGAGAATCTCTCCGGATGGACTGAAAATCCTGGTCCTGATGGAAAGGTTGGGATTGACCTGTTCGTCGCTCAGAAGCACCAGGGGACCCAGGACAAGAGCCCCAGTGAAATGTTTCGCCTGGTAGAGGTAGAGCAGGGTCTCGTTCTCTATCCTGTTGCCGCTGACGTCATTGGCCAGGGTATAGCCCCAGATCCGCCCATCGGAGTGAACCACCGCCGCCAGCTCCGGCTCGATGCCCGCCGAGACGGTCTCGCGTTCACACGGCTCTCCCTGGATATTCTCTGAGTTGGTCAGGTCGGTGCGCAGCCCCATCTTGCCGCCGGGACCGACAAAATGCTCCGGCGCCGTGCCCTTCAGGAAGAGCTCCGGGCGCTCGCCTCTCTCCTTGACCCCGCGGTAGACGAATCCATAATCACCGCGACGGCCCTCCGTCTCGCGCTCGAGCGCGGAGTTGAGATAGGTGATGCCAAAAGCCTGGGCCCGCCGCGGAAGGACCGGAGCGACCAGGTGATCACTTCCGGGCGCGGGGTCCGAACCGAGGAGGCTGAAATCGAGCGGCTCAGCGCCGCTTTCCCGCGGCGAAAAACCGGCGGCCCATTCACCAACCCGCAGACCCTGGCCCTCGACCCATTCCACCAATTCGACGACCGGAGTCGGCAGGCTGCTGAAGGTCCACCTGGCATCCTCCCAGCGCGCCCCGGGAGACGCCTGCTGAAATCCGCTTCTGTGTCCGGGAAGAGGCAGGCAATCGGTGAGATCCCAGGCCTCCGCGACAGCCTGCTTTCCATCGAACACCTCGAGACCGCCGCAGATGAAGAGCCGAAGCTCCCCTCGATCGGCCGACCAGTACTGGCCCAGGTGGGTTAAAGACGCCATCTGTTTACGACCTCTATTCTCCAGTCCGCCTGGCCCGCCCTGCCTGCCTGGCCGGCTGAGCCGGAAATGCTCCGCGGGCTAACTCCATTTACCACCGATGCGGACTCTCGCGCCCCTCGGTTGATGATAGTATAGGGCCGTAATCGAGGGAGACAATCGCGGATTGACGGTCGAGGTTAGAACGCCTCCGCGCAGGAACGAAGAGACCATGGGTACCCCGACGAGCAGCCCGGCCAGGATGGACATCAGCCAACCGCTGCTGACCTGGTACGAGGCCAACCGGCGTGAGCTGCCCTGGCGCAGCAATCCAGAGCCCTACAGGGTCTGGGTCTCCGAGATCATGCTGCAGCAGACCAGGGTGGAGACCGTGATTCCGTATTTTGAGCGTTTCCTCGACCGCTTCCCCACTCCTGCCGCCCTCGCCGGAGCAAGTGAAGACGAGGTTCTCACCCTCTGGTCCGGCCTGGGCTATTACCGCCGTGCGCGCTCACTGCTGGATGGAGCGAAAACCGTCGTCAGGGACCACGGGGGCGTCTTCCCCAGGAGCTACGAGGCGGCCCTCGAGATTCCGGGAGTCGGCCCCTATACAGCGGCGGCGATCCTCAGCATCGCCTACGGGGAGCCCTGGCCCGTCCTCGATGGAAACGTCGAGCGGGTGATGACGCGGATCCTGCGGCTTGCGGAAAATCCCAGGCAGGTCTCGACAAAGAAACGCCTGAGAGAGATCGCCGGCGGCTGGATGCCTGCCGACAAGGCCTCCAGCTTCAACCAGGCCATGATGGAGCTGGGCGCGCTCATCTGCAGCCCGGTCTCCCCGGACTGTCCGGCCTGCCCGGTTCGTGAGGTCTGCGCGGCTGCCGGGCAAGGTGACCCGGAGAGCTTTCCAAGGCTTCCGCCGAAAAGAAAGACGGTCGCCATCGAGCTCGAGGCCGGCATCATCCGGCGTGGAAGACGCTGCCTGCTCGAGCGGAGCGAGAGCCTCGATTTCCTCGAGGGGCTCTGGCTCTTCCCCCTCTCCCGGACCGGAGATGGGGGAATCGCCGCCCGCCTGGGGCAGGCGCTAGGAACGGACGTCGAAACCGGCGAAGAGCTCAAGGCCATCAAGCACTCGATCACCTTCAGACGGCTGACCCTGCGCCCCCGCCTCCTCGAGACCGGCAGCTTCACCATCCGCGGGAAGCCGTCGTTTCGCTGGGCGCTGCCCGAAGAGCTGGGCCGTGTCCTGCCGGTGTCATCTCTCTGCCTCAAGATAGCTGACCGTCTCAGCTGAGCCGGTCTCAATCCCGGGCTCCGCTCAAGCTGTGGGTTGGCCAATCCGGCTCCGATGCTTATACTGCGGGCTCCGGCGCTCCTCGGAAACGAAAGCTGACCGGCTCCCTGGAAAACACAAAACGACAGGATCAAGATGACAGAATTCGACGCCGCCGGGTCCCAGGACCTGCCCCTCTTTGACCCATTCGCGGGCGAGACCATCCTGGCGCCTGAAAAAGAAGGCCAGGGCTATTGGGTTGGAGCCCCCGCCATCACCTACGATGAGACCCGCGAGTCCTTCCTCCTGTGCTACAGGCGGAGGAGACCGCGAGAGCATACCCCGGACCGCGGCTACCTGAGCGTGGTGGCCGAATCCTCCGATGGAAAGAATTTCGAGACCCTCTGGAGCATGACGAAGGACCAGCTCGACACCACCTCTATAGAAAAATGCTGCCTGCTGCGCTGCGAGGACGGTGTCTACCGCTACTACTTCAGCTATGTCGACCCCGCCGACCAGCGCTGGAGAATCGACCTGGTCGAATGCGAATCTCCCGGCGAGATCGACCTGTCATCCAGCAGGGAGCTCTTCACCGCGGCCACGGCCGCCGCCGCCCAGGACGCCCCGGTCGAGGGTGTCAAGGACCCGATGGTCTATTACATCGATGGTACCTACTACATGTTCATCAGCTACGCCGAGGGGGCGCCCCGCGACGAGGACACCGCCGGGGAAATGCACGAGACCTCCGACGTCTTCAACACCGGTCTGCTCTACTCCACCTCGGCCCTGGCGACCTCGACCAATGGACGCGATTTCAAATGGCTCGGCAATTGCCTGCCCGTGGGCCCCGAGAGCAGCTGGGATTCCTACGCGACGCGCCTGGGATCGATCGTCAGGGGAAAAGATACCTGGTACGGTTACTACGATGGCTCCGCCAGTCACCTCGACAACTACGAGGAGAAAACCGGCTTTGCCGCGTCCCGGGATCTCCTCACCTGGGCCAAGCTGACTCCCTCGGCGCCCGCGATCACGGTGCCGTATGCCAGCGGCTCGGTACGCTACGCCTGCGCGGTCGAACGCGAAGACACCCTCTTCGTCTATTACGAGATGACGCTCCCGAATGAGTCGCACGAGCTGCGCCTGGTGAAGCTCCCGGCGCGCAGAGCCTGAGGATATCTCTCAGGCGTTCTCCGAGCTCAAGACCTCGTCAATCGTCCTGAAGAGCTCGGCCGGGCGTAGCGGCTTGGCGATGTAGGCATCGAGTCCCGACTGCAAACAGCGCTCGCGATCCCCCTTCATGGCGTTCGCGGTCAGGGCGATCAGCGGAGTGTGGGTTCCCGTCCCGCGCTCGCGGTCACGAATCTCCGCCGTGGCATCGAGGCCGTCCAGGACGGGCATCTGGATATCCATCAGCACGATGTCGAAGTCTCCCGACTCGAGGGCGTCGACGGCCAGTCGGCCGTTCTCGGCCACCTCGACAGTGTGGCCCTTGCGTTCAAGGATAGCGACCGTGACCTTCTGGTTCACGGGATTGTCTTCAGCCAGCAGGATCCTCAAAGAATCTCCCTCAATCGTCTGCGAACAACGCGGCTCCTCCTCTGCGGTCTGACCGCGGACGGTCGTCAGGGTTTCAACGATGTTGTCGTAGAGATCCGCCTGCGTGACAGGCTTACGAAGGAAGACCCTGATACCAAGCTCCCTGCTGCGGGCCAGGTCTCCCGGGTTCTCTCCAGAGCTCAGCATCATGACGGGCGTGCCGCCGGCTCCAGGCAGCGAGCTGATCCTTTCGGCCACCTCGAGGCCATCCATCCCCGGCATATGATAGTCCAGCAGGATAAGATCGAGTCCACCGCCCTCGCCGGGCAGGGCCCTGACACGCTCGACGGCCTCCTCGCCGCTCGACACCAGCACAGGATTCATTTTCCAGCCGACCAGGGTTCTCTCGAGAAATCGCCTGTTGGTCACATTGTCATCGACGACCATCACCTTCAGGCCGGCAAGCTGTACCGGGGCCTGAACATTTCCGCGACCGCGGCTTCCATCTCCTGCCGCGAAGGCGCTGGTGAAGTGGAAGGTGCTGCCGACTCCTGATTCGCTCTCGACCCAGATTCGGCCTCCCATCATGTCAACGAGCCTGGAGCTGATGGCCAGGCCGAGACCTGTACCGCCAAACTCCCTTGCCGTAGAACGATCGGCCTGCGAGAAGGCCTCGAAGATTTCGCTGCGGCGCTCGGGAGAGATCCCGATGCCGGTATCGCTTACGGAGAACTGGTACTCGCACCGGCCCCCATGGCTCTCCCCCGCACGAACGCCGAGGACAACCTCGCCCTCGGAGGTGAACTTGATGGCGTTCCCCAGCAGGTTGACGACCACCTGGCGCAGCCGGGTCGGATCGCCAATCACGAGGTCCCCGGTGCCGTCCGGTATGTCAAAGATCATCTCGAGACCCTTCTCATGAGCCTCCAGAGCGAGGGTGCGGGCCGCCTCACCCAGGCATTGCTTGAGGGAGAACTCAATGCTCTCCAGCTCGATGCGCCCTGCCTCGATTTTTGAGAAGTCCAGGATGTCATTGATGATTCCCAGCAGCGAGCTGGCCGAGCTGCGAACCATCTCGAGATACTCACGCTGCTCGTTGTCCAGGTCGGTCGCCAGCGCGATCTCCGTCATGCCGATGACCCCGTTCATGGGGGTCCGAATTTCGTGGCTCATATTCGCCAGGAACTCGCTCTTGGCGCGACTGGCTGAGTCGGCGGCCTCGGCTTGCTTCTCGAGGTTATCGCAGCTCGCCTGCATCTCTTCGAGCTCCGCCCTGTAGCTGCCAAGGGTCCGGTCCTTCACCCAGAGAATGTCCAGCAGCTCGTCGCTGCGGTCTGCTCCGCTGACAGCCAACAACAGAACGGCCAGCGAAGCGAGGCTGGCAAATACGCCAATAGCAGGCGAAAGATACGCCGTGGCCAGCAGCCCGCAAACCGTCGCGGCGGCCCAGGCGAACGTGAGCTTCCAGCTCAATCTCCCAGCGATAGCCGCATAGTATTTCCTCAACATATTCTCTGCACTCCGGTCTTCAGCGGTAAAACCGCGGGAATTGCGTACCAGCTGTCCCCCGGCGCCCCTGCGTCCACCCGAGCCCGGCCGCGCGACACGAACCGGCTCCCTGTTACAGTCTACAACGCTACGGCCTCGCAAACCTCCCGTGAGGCGTTGGAGCCTTCGGGAGGGCCGCAGGACGTCGCCGCGAGGCGTTTCGAGGAGTCCTGGCCTCAGGTAAGGCTTCGAACCAGGCCGCCGTCGACAGGCAGCACTATACCGGTAATATAAGAGGCGGCCTCGGAGCAGAGAAAGGCTACCGCGGCGGCGAATTCCTCCGGACGGCCGAAACGGCCGGCGGGAATGATCGCCTCGGCCTCGGCCTTGATCTCCTCGAGGGAGACCCCTCCCGCCTCCGCTCGCCGGGCGAAGATGGCCTCCAGGCGAGCGGTCGCGGTAGAGCCGGGCGCCGCCGTGTTGACGGTCACTCCATCGGCCGCGGCCTCATCCGAGAGCGCCTTGGAAAAGCCGACGACAGCCGAACGCATCGCCGTCGAGATCGTCAGCCCGGCAATCGGCTGCTTCACGCTGGTGGAGGTGATAAAGACAATACGGCCCCAACCCCGCGCCCGCATCCCGCCGACCACCGCGTCAGCAAGCTTCTGAGATGCGCGGAAGGTAGTCTCGAAGCCCCGCCTCCAGGCCTCGTCACCCAGTCCGGCGGCATCGCCCGGAGGCGGGCCGCCATTGTTGGCGACCAGGATGTCGACCGGACCCAGGGCCTCGGCCGCCGCCGAGACGAACTCATCCGGTCCGGTCTCACTGCCAAGGTCGGCGGACAGAGCGACCAGCGGCGGGACCTCTCCGCCATCCGCCGAGATGCGGGCCCGGATATCCTCCAGGGCCGCCTCGACCCTCTCCTCGCTGCGGGAGCAGAGAGCCACCGAGGCTCCCTCTCGCGCCAGCGCCAACGCCACCGCCTTACCAAGACCGCTCGATGAGGCAGCCACCGCCGCCACCTTCCCTTCCAGGCCGAGATTCATGATTCTATTCCCTTTTATTTCTTCCGTGGAGAGCCGAAAAGTTTCATTCTTCGCGGGGAGCATTCCCAGGCGGCGGCTTCTTTGCCCCGCCATCACCCTTCTTCTCCGGCAGCCCCGGATCGAGCGGCACCTTGATCAAGCCCAGGCCTGTAGCCAGCTCGGCCTTGGGCCGGGAGAGATTGCCGCCAATCTTGATTTTCAGGATGCCCTTCTTGATGAAGCTGAAGATCTTGTTCAGATCGATTCCGGTGAGGTCGATGAGCTCAGGAATGAGCGGCAGCTTGAGCCGGGAGGTCGGCAGCTGCGGCTCGAGCTCGAGGGCCAGGTTTCCATCGAAATCCATACTCCCCACGCCGGAAAAGAAGAGGCCCGAGTTGCTGCTCTTCATCTCCAGCCCCTCGGTCAGGAAGCGCCCGTCCTCTATGGTGTAGGGGATCTTCACATTGTCGAGCTTGGATCGCAGCAATAGATCGGAGAAGCCCAGGTTGATAAGATCGGGCACCTTGAAGAGCTTGAAGATGCCGAGAAAGAGCGGCAGCTGGGCCAGGTTCGCCTCCTTGATAAGGCCGACGCCCTCTCCCCGGATCGAGCGCTGGTCGCCGGTGAGGCCGGCGAAGAACACCTTCCCGCTCGCAGTGCCGCTGGTCCCTTGCTTCCTGTTCCCGAAGATATCCACGGAAGCATCGGCCAGGCTGACCCCGGAGGCTGCGAACTCGCCGCCAAGATCACCCACCTTCTCGCCCGTATCGACGTAGAGCATCCCATCGAGCCGCCCCTTGTAGAAATTCTCCGAGGCGATACTCATCTGGAAGGTGTCGGTGACATCCCCGGAGAGGCGGCTGATGATGCTGCTGGAAAGATAGGGGCCCTTCTCCCCGGGAATGTCGACGCTGTCCGCCAGCCGGCGGATGCGGTCATGCTGCTCGCCGAAGGTGAACACGATATCGCCATCCTTGAGCTGAAGGCGGTTGAAGCGCGCCTTCTGCACCTTCACCTCCCCCCAGAAGTGAGTTGGGCGCTCCTCATTGTGGCCGCCGGTAAAGCGCCCCTGCGCGTCCATCTGGCTCACCTTCACGCCGAAATTGACCGCGGCATCCCTGGTCCGAATCTCCGTACCCTCGAAGTAGTGCTTATCGTTGGCGGAATCCGTGAGGTTTTTCAGGTACCACCCAGCCAGCCTTCCTGAGAAGGTCCCCTGCAGTCCAAGACCGCTCAAGAAATTCTGGTATTGGGCCGGAAAGGCCTCCCGGAACTTCTCGTCGAGCTTAAAGTCGGCAAGCCGCAGGCGATATTCGAGCTTCCTGGTGTCATTCAGACGGCGCAGGCTTCCATCAAAGGAGAGCTGGGAGCCGGCTCCGCCGGCTGCCTTGAAACCGCTGAACTGGACCCTCTCGTTGTTCTCGATGACGACCCTGCCCGCGGCCAGCTGGAGCCGGTAAGGGAAATCAACCGCCTGGATCTCACCCTTGAGCAAATCCAGCACCACCTTCAGGCGCGGCTCCCCGGAATACTGAGAGGCGATCGAGACGTTTGTCTTGAAGGCGCCCTTGAAGGCGAAGGTGTCGACCATCCTGGAGACTTCCGGCTGCAGGGCGGCGCGAATATCCCTGTCGTACTGCAGCTGGGGAGAGGTGATGTCGATTTCGAAGCCGGGCGGGTCTTCATTCTCCTCCGATGCCCTGGCCCGAACATCGAAGGAGCCCCTGCAGGCGATCTTGTGCCCGCCATGCCGGCCTTCAATGTTGAGGAGGATGCCGCTCTCGGGACGCCGCGAATCGTAGACGGCTTCCCCGCTGATTTTCTCCACCGTGTAGGGAAAGAGCCGATGGCGAATCTTCAGCTCCCGGGGATAGACCGAGAAGATCGCGTAGGGCGCCGGCCTCTTCTCGCCAGCGGCTGCTGGCGGCTCAGCGACGATCCTCACCTTAGCGGCGACCCATCCCTCCGGCGCGAGGCTGTCCCAGACCTTGACGCCATTCTCATCTCGCTCGCCCAGGACACCGCGCAGCTGCCCATCGAGGGCGAGGCATTCGTCCGGATCTTCGCTGCCGATGTCGACAACCGCCTCGAAGGCCCCGGACCCGTCGACAAGGCAGCTCAACTTTGAAACGGCGAGCCGAGCCAGGCCCAATTTCCCTGTAAGCTTTTCGCCGAGCTCGAGCAGCCCCTTCTCAAGCTTGAGCCCGCCGGCGAGCTCCTCGACCGGATAGGGAAGCTCCCCGTGGGCGACCTGGAATTCCGACAGCTCCACGCTGGCGCTGAGATCCTCCAGGGCGGGAGGATATTTCACCGCCTCGGCCGCCTCGCATACGAAATTCACCCTTCCCCGGATAACGCCCCCGGGAATGGACTTGTTCAACTCCGGCGCCAGGGCCGCGAGAAGTTTCTCATCGACGGAAAGACCTTCCCCCCTCAGGGAACCTTGCAACGTGGTCACCACGCCCCGGGCAGGGTCCAGTCCGACACTCCCAGTGGCGCTGAGGCTCCCCCCGGCCAGCTCCCCCCGGGCGTCGCGAATTTCAATGCGGTCACCTAGGAATACGGCGGAGCCCCTCGTCAACCGCAGCGTCTTCTCAATAACCGGCAGCTTCAGCCCGCAGCCGGCGAGGCTGGATGAGACCCTGGTGACCCCCAGGCCCGAGCTGCTGTCATAACGCAGAGAGCCCTCCAGGTCGACGCTGCCGCTGAAGGACCGCTCCTTGAGAATCTTGCCGGGTGCCAGGTTCCCCAGCAAGGACGCGAGGTCTCCTGCCAGGTCGAACTTGTAGACCATAAAATTCGCCTCCAGCGGACCATCCGCGACGGAGGCCGCCCCGCCGGGCAGCCGCCCGCTGATCTCGACCCTCGGGGACCCCTCGAGACTGAAGGCTAAGCTGAAAAGCGCCTCACCCCCGGACGCCGAACGCAGGGAAAAATCAACCTCCTCGGTGGCCAGGGCCAGGCCCCGGCGCTTATCTGTAAAACGCACCTTCATGCCGCGCACGCGGAAATCCGGCAGGCGCGCCTGGGGGCCGGCGGACCCAGGGGGCTTTCCCTCCCCGGAGCCCGAAGGCGGCGGAGCGCGCAGCAGCTCCGCAAGGTTCAGGACGCCCGCCTCGCTGATGGATGCATTGATCTCGCCCCCGTCCAGGACAACGAGCACGGGCTCGAAGTTGCCGAAGAAGAGGCTGCCGTAGTCGAGAACGATTCTTATCCTTGGAAACTCGAGCAGGGCCGCGGGCGCCCTGTCGCCGCGGGTGGGCGCAAAGACGCGAAGGCCGCTCAGTGAGACTCCATCGGAGAGGTCGAGCTCGGCCGAGCTGATCTCGAAGGGTACGCGAAGAAGATTCTCGAGGACGGCTCTCACCCTGGCCTGTACAGCCTCCGGGCGCATAGCAAGCTTGACGTTGATGCCAACGATGACCAGGACAACCGCAAGCAGGGCGCCAAGGATCAGGAGCAGTCTCGATTTGCGCAATCTAGGCGACAATTCTGCCCTCCTTCATCATCTGTCCTTTCCCGCAAGCTTCCTTGCAAGAACCAGCTCCGGCTCCGAGGGCCGCAGATAGGATGGCTTCAGAGAGTGAATGACCTCCTGGTCAAAGCTTGCTTCCGCAAGCGCCTCCCGCGAGAGGGCGGCAAGGATGGATGCGCGGGGCCGATCCCATTCGACGGGGCCGCGTCGAAAGTCGGCGGCCCTGTCTCCACCGGCGCTTTCGAGACCTCGCAGAAACTCATCGGCACCTCCACCCAGGAGCCAGGCAGGCCCCCGCAGGGTCCCGGCAAGCTCCTCCAGCGTGGCGACCTGGTCCTCCGCCTCACGCGCCGGGCGCTCCTCGCCGGTACTCCTGAACAGGGCCCCGTAAAAGAAGCCCCGCCGGCCATCGAGGACCGGAACGAAAGCTTCGTTGGAAGACTCGTCCTCCCGCTCGGCGGACGCAATCGCAAAGGCCGCCATCACCTCGAGCGAAGAGACGGGCACCACGGGTATTCGCAAGGCGATGCCCAGCGTCTTTGCCGCGGTAACCCCGACCCGGCAGCCGGTATAGGATCCAGGGCCGACGCTGACGCTGATTCCCCTCAGGTCACGCGGGGTAAAACCTCCGCGGCGAAGCAGGCCGTCCATCCGCACGGCAAACTCGCGGGCGTGGGCCATATCATCGCTGAAGAGCTCTTCCTCCCTTACCCCCTCCTGGTCAAAGAGGGTCAGGCTGCCCCGGGGATCGGAGGTCTCAATCGCTAAAAAAATCATGGGCAAGGTGGTTCTTCGGGCTTGGAACCGAAAACGGCAGACTTTATCGGAGGGAAAGCGTACCCCAATAGAGCCCGGCGACCAAGCATAGCCGGTTAAAGCGGGCTGAAATCGTCACTCCAGGGGGAGGCTCGACCCTCTCTGAAGCTAAAATGGGCCGTTGATTCCGATGAAACCATCAGGGCGGGTTCAATGAACGCATCTGAAAGCATCAGAAGGCATTATGTCTTTGACAGAAGACTTCCCCGCAAATACTATAAGCCGTTTGCCTACGCTCCGTTGCAGACATCAAGTGGGCAGGATTCAGCATCTGAAGGAAACGCGGAGCGAAAGGCTCTCCATCTTGCTTGAATTGACCTGGAAATGGCAGGTCGAGGGGCGTTCCCCGGCAACAGATCGAGAATTGTAAAAACATATAAAATGACGGCTTCTAATAACCGCATCCCGCTCATCGCGGGTAACTGGAAGATGAATACTACGCCGGAAGAGGGACATGCCCTCGCCGCGGCTATCCTGAACGGGATTTCCGCAAAGGACGTAGGCTTCAGCGCCTCCCGCTGCGATATCGGCTTCTATCCACCGGCCACTTCGCTGGCCTTCATCGCCGATCTCTGCTCGGAATTCGAGGGCTGCAAGGTATATGTCGGCGCGCAGAATATGCATGCCGAGGAAAGTGGAGCCTTCACCGGGGAGCTCTCCTCAGCGATGGTCCTGGCCTGTGGTGGAGACAGCGTCCTCCTTGGTCATTCCGAACGCCGGCATATTTTCAACGAAACGGACACTGAGATCGGCGCCAAGATGAAAACCGCCGTCGAGGCGGAGCTTACGGCTGTCCTCTGCGTTGGAGAAAAGATCGAAGAGCGCGATGCCGGGAACACCATGGAGGTCGTAAACCGCCAGCTCGAAGCCGGAATCGAGGGGCTGACCGAAGCCGCCCAGCTCGAGAAAGTCATCGTCGCCTACGAGCCTGTATGGGCCATCGGCACCGGCAGAACGGCGACCCCTGAGCAGGCCCAGGAGGTTCACGGAGCTATCCGCGAACAGCTTGGAGCCGCCTTTGAAAAACGGGGCGCGGAAGCCGGCGCCCGTGAAGGAATCAGAATCCTGTACGGCGGCAGCGTCAAGCCGGATAATGCCTCTGAGCTGCTTTCCCAGGCTGACATCGATGGAGCCCTGGTTGGCGGGGCGAGCCTCGATGCCGCGTCTTTCCTCGGTATCTGCGAAGGCTGCGGCTGACCATTTCTGATTGAAACCAAAGAGAAACGTTTAGAATGATCCCCGGACCCCGGGTCCGAAAGAAAAACACAGGGGCTGCAAAAAGCGGCTCCAGCCATTAAAGACCTCGGAGGCAAAATGATTTTGAATTTCTACCCCGTGCTGGCGGCCTTTTCCTGGAGCGGCATCTTCTGGGCTCTCGGCGGGTGCCTTATAGCCTTCCTGGCGCTGCTGATGATTGTCTCGATCGTCTTTCTCCAGGACTCCAAGGATGGAGGGCTCGGAGGAGCCTTCGGTTCCGCCGGCGGCGGCGGAGATGCCCTGCTGGGAGCCGGTGGGCAGAAAGGCATCGTCAAGATCACCGCGCTCATCAGCCTGATCTTCACCGCCCTGGTTATCGGGTGGGGAATGATAGATATGTCAGGCGCGGGAATCGGAAGCGGAGAGCCAGGCATCGAAGATGATATTCTCAATCCGGCCCCCCCCGCCACCGAAGCCGGCGTGCTGCCGGGCCTGTCGCCGGGCGGCGGATCGTTGCTGCCCGCACCGGGTGGTGCTGGCGCGGCTGGTGGAGCCGGCGGGTCTTCTGACGGCGGCAACAAGTGAGCCGCGTTTTTGAATCCCGCACGGGCGCGATCGGGAGTATCGAAACATGCGCAGCATGACCGGCTATGGTGACGCTGTTTCCGAAACACCGGATTTCGTCCTGAGTATCGATGTCAAGGCCGTCAACAACCGCTTTCTCAAGATCAACTCGAAGATCAGTGACGAGGTCAACTTCCTCCAGATTGAGCTGGAGGAAGTAGTGCGAAGACGCCTGGCGAGAGGCTCGATCTTCTTCACCATTCGTTTTCAGCCCAGCAGGTGCTCCGACCTTTACCAGGTCAACGAGGACGTAGTAAAGAAATACGTGGAAACCATAAAGAGACTTGGCAAGGAACTGGACTCCGCTGGAGACATCAGGCTGCAGGACATCCTCGCGCTGCCTGGAGCGATCAAGGTGGATGACAACATCGTTCCCGGACGAGAAAAGGTGCTGCCGATCGCCCTGGAGACAATGGAGAAGGCGCTGGCGAGCATGATGGTGATGCGTGAGCGTGAAGGACGGAATCTTCACGAGGAGCTCCAATCCAGGTGCAAAAACCTCGATCAGATGATGGGAAAGGTCAAAGAGGCCGCCCCGCAGGCGCTTGAAGAACATTTTCGAAAATTGGAAGAACGAACCGGGGCGCTGCTTGGAGAGCAGAAGGCCGGAATGGATGAGAATGATATCCTGAAGGAGGCCGCGCTCCTGGCTGAACGTTCAGACATCAGCGAGGAGATTGCCCGCATGGACAGCCATCTCGAACAATTCGTTGGACAGCTCGCAAGCTCGGAACCGGTTGGAAGAAAGCTCGAGTTCATCTGCCAGGAGATGTTCAGAGAATCCAACACCATGGGCTCCAAGGCGCCCGGGAACGAGGTAGGAAGATTCGTAGTTGAGATCAAGGCCGAAGTTGATCGCCTCAAGGAACAGGTTCTCAACGTTGAGTAAGAGAGGACGTTTAATCGTCATATCGGGGCCCTCCGGGGTCGGAAAAACCAGCCTCTGCGAGACGCTGCTCAAGAGATCGAGCTGCCGAAGGGTCGTCACCTGCACCACGCGACCTCCGCGCGAAGGCGAACAGGACGGACAGGATTACTTTTTTTTCGACAGGAACAGTTTTGAAGAAGGCCTCCGGGCCGGTCGCTTCCTCGAACACGCTGAGGTCTACGGAAACCTCTACGGGACTCCGAGAGACCAGGTCGAGGAGGGAATAGAGAACGGGTACGAGCTGCTGCTCAATATTGATGTGCAGGGCGCCCGCCAGATCCGGGATTCGGGAATCCCGGAATTAATGACAATCTTTATTGATGCTCCCAGCGGGGAGGAACTCGAGAGGAGGCTCGTCAGCAGAGCCTCGGATTCAGATGAGGTAATCAGCCGGCGCCTGGAAGTTGCCAGGGCCGAAAGAGAGGAAAAATCCTCCTACGATCATGTCGTCGTCAACGGTGACTTCGACCAGGCGGTACTTGAGCTCGCGACAATTGTCGAGAAACCGGTAGAATCAAACTGAAAATAAACTGTAACCAAGAGTAAATGGAGAACTCTGATGCTTGATATAACCACGGAAGAAAAACTGGTCCAGATGGTCGGCGGCAAGTTTAAGCTGACCTCGCTTATACAGAAAAGAATCGTCGAGCTCAACAGGGGCGCGCCGCCGCTGGTGGAGTTCGAGGACAATGATGAACCCTCCCTGAAACAGATCGTCATCAAGGAGATCCTCGAGGGCAAGATCGAGTTGGCCGCGCGCGAAGAGCTCGACCAGGCCCTGCAGGAGGCCGTGATCGCCGACAAACCCGAGGATGGCGAAGGCTCCGAAGGGGAAGGCGGCGAGGACGGCGAGGGGGGCGAGGTCTACGGCTCCGATATCAAGAAGATCAAAGAGCAGCGGATCAAGGAATTGGCCGCGCTGCTGAACCCGAAGAAGTAGGACCCCGGGAAGATCCCCCAGGGCCGAGCGGGAGCAGGGGCTGCGTCTCCGCGGAGGAGGCAGCGGCCCCTGGCATGCAATTATGTCGAACATCTTGCTGGGAGTGTCCGCGGGAATAGCGGCCTACAAGAGTGCCGACCTTGCATCGAAGCTGACCCAGCGGGGTGACGCGGTCAGGACGATCCTGACCCCGAGCGCACAGAAGTTCATCACTCCTCTCACCTTCCGCGCGGTCACGCGCCAGGAGGTCTTCACCGACATCTTCGAGGACGATCCGGCCTACAAGGGAGAGCACATCTCGCTGTCGGAATGGGCCGACCTGCTGCTCATCGCCCCGGCCACAGCGGACCTCATCGGGAAGCTCGCCGGAGGACTCGGCGGCGACCTGCTGACTGTGACCGCCCTGGCCTTTGACAAGCCGGTGCTCTTCGCCCCCGCGATGAACGACCGCATGTGGATGAACCCGGTCGTACAGGAAAACATCTCCCGCCTCCAGGATGTCCTCGGCTACCGTCTCATCGATCCCGGCGAGGGACACCTTGCCTGCGGCTCGGTCGGCCCGGGAAGGCTGGCCGAGGTTCCGGAACTCATCTCCCGCATCGACCAGGTGCTCCAGCTGGAGCCCGGAAGCGAATGAGCGCGGACTCGCGCTGTCTCATCCTCGCGGGACCGACAAGGGAATATATCGACCCGGTCCGCTACATCTCCAACGCATCGAGCGGGCTGCAGGGGATGGCTCTCGCCGAGGAGGCGCTCGACCGGGGCTACGCGGTTGAGCTGGTCCTGGGACCGGTCGAATACAGCCCGCCCGGCGGCGCCACGGTGATCAACGTGGTGAGCGCCGCCGAGATGCTTGCGGCCGCGCGCGAGCGTCATCCGAACTGCGCCGTTCTCATCGGCGCAGCGGCGGTCAGTGATTTCAGGCCCGAGACCTCCCACTCCTCCAAACGCAAGAGCGGCGGTGACGACCTCGACCTCAGGCTCGAGGCCACCGAGGACATCCTCGCCCTGCTCGGCCGCGAAAAGGACTCGCGGGTCCATGCCGGCTTCGCCCTCGAGACCGAGGACCATCTTGCCAATGCTCAGGGCAAGCTCGAGGCCAAGAACCTCGACTGGATCGTCGTCAACGACGCCGCGGCGATCGGCCGCGAGAGCGGCGATTACCACATTCTCGGCGCCGATGGATCCGAACACCCCCTCGGCCGCCTGAGCAAACGCGAGCTCGCCTCAAAGCTCCTTGACCGCATCGAGGCCCCGGACGCCTGATTCTGAATCGGAACCTGGCGGCCCTGTAACACGCCCCTAAAGAAACGACGTAAAACTGCCGATAAAATGACAGGCGCGTCTGTCTCCAAGATGACGCAATTCCGCGGATTTTCCGCGACCTGGTGAAACCCCTGTTGATGACGGTAGTGGATACATAAATCGATGCGCAAAGAGTCTTCCAACGAGGTCCTGGCGTTCCTGCTGCTGGGCCTTACCTCGTTTCTCGCGGTCTGTCTGTACACCTGGAACCCCGGCGACCTTGGACCTGGCAATGAAGCCGCCTCGAACATCTGCGGTCCTGTCGGCGCCATGCTCAGCGAATGGTTCATGAGCTGGATCGGCCGGATCGGCAGCTACGTGTTGACCATCATTCTCGCCCTCACGGGTATCTGCATGTTCTTCCGCCTCGGGATCCGGCAACCCGGCTGGAAGATCTTCGGAAGCCTCTGTCTCATCCTCAGCCTCGCCACCTTCGAGGTCGCCATCCACAGGAACGCCGGCAGCCCGGACTTCCTTGCCGGCGGCTACTTCGGCTACACCATCTTCGAGTTTCTCTTCGCGAATCTCCATATCGTCGGCACCTACCTCCTCCTTGCCCTGATCACCGTCGTCGCCTTCGCGGTGAGCACCGACGCGGAGCTCTACCCGGCCTTCGCCTACGCCTACAGGCTCGCCAGCGGCTCGAAGCGCTGGGGCGAGACCGTCGGCGAGGCCGGCGGCCATGTGGTGAGCGGCCTGAAGGCCGGAGCGCTGTCGCTCTTCAAGACGGCCTCCCGCTTCAAGCCGGAGCCCAGGTCAGGACCTGAAATCCTCCTGCCGGAGAGGAGGCCGCGGCAGAAGACCTTCAAACCCGACAAGAAAAAAGACGACAAGAAGCCATCGAGGGAGCGGAAGCCTGAGACCGCGGAGCTGCCCGAAACGGAAGAGGAGCCCGAGCGTCCACCGCTGATCATCAACCTCCCCGAGCAGAAAAAGCCGGCCAAGAAGAGCAAGAGCAAGGCGAAGAAAAACACCGGGCCTTACGAGCTGCCCTCGATCGAGCTCCTGGATGAACGCCCGACAGATACAACCCATACCGACAGCGACATTCTCAAGAAGAAGGCTGAAAAGATCGAGCAGGCGCTCGAGAGCTACGGCATCCACGGCGCCCGGGTCGTCAAGGTGCGGCCAGGACCCACCGTCACCCTCTTCGAGCTGACCCTTGCGGCGGGCACCAAGGTCAACCAGATTGACAACCTGGATAAAGATCTCCAGCTCCAATTGTCAGCCACCAGCATCCGTATTATCGCCCCGATCCCGGGCAAAGACACCGTCGGCATCGAGGTACCCAATAAAGAGCGGCCCATCATCGGCCTGCGCGAGATCCTCGAAGACAGCATGGAAGAGGCCGGAGAGAAGATCATCCCCGTCTGTATCGGCAAGGACACCGCGGCCCGGGTGATCACCAGCGACATAGCTGATATGCCGCACGCCCTGATCGCCGGCGCCACCGGCTCGGGAAAATCGGTCTTCATCAACTCGCTGCTGGTCAACCTCCTGCTGACGAAGACCCCCGACGAGCTCAAGCTGATCATGATCGACCCCAAGGTCGTCGAGCTGAAGCCCTTTGAGAAGATCCCCCATCTGTACTGCCCGATCATTACCTCGGCGAAGAAGGCTCCGCCGGTGCTTTCCTGGCTGGTCGGAGAGATGAAATCGCGCTACACCCTGCTCGGAGACGTCAGGGTCAAGAGCATCGGCGAGTACAACAAGCTCGGCAAAAAAAAGATCTTCGAGCGCCTGAAGGAAGCGAAGCACAGCAACGAAGAGGCTGAGGCCGAGAAGGAAAAGCTGCCCTACATCGTCCTGGTCATCGACGAGCTCGCTGATCTCATGATGGCTGCGGGCAAGGATGTCGAAGGTCACATCACCCGCCTGACCCAGCTGTCTCGAGCCGTCGGCATCCACCTGATCGTGGCGACCCAGCGTCCCTCGGTCAATGTCATCACCGGCCTGATCAAGAGCAACATGCCTACCCGGATCTCCTTCAAGGTCACCCAGAGGATCGACTCCCGGACGATCCTCGACGACAAGGGCGCCGACAAGCTGATCGGTAACGGGGACATGCTCTACAAGGATGCGAACTCCGAGGCGCTGCTTCGTACACAGGGCTCCTACCTTACCGACAAGGAGATCAACCGGGTGATCGACCATGTTGTCGAACAGGGCGAGCAGAATTTCGACGAGGGCCTCACCAAGTGCAGCATCGATGGAATCTCCGAGGAAGACAATGGCGATGAGCTCTACGAAGACGCCGTAAAGGTGGTCCTCGAGAAACAGCGCGGCTCCACCACGATGCTCCAGCGCGCCTTCTCCATCGGCTACAGCCGCGCCTCGAGACTGATCGAGGCGATGGAGGCGCAGGGACTGGTCGGCCCCCACGCCGGCTCCGTATCGCGCGAGGTCTACTATAGCTGGGAAGAATACCAGGCCGGGAAAAAGAAGGCCCTGGAAGGCGACGGGAAGGCGGACGAGAACCCTGGCCAGGCCATCGATGCGCAGGATAAGGACGATGTTGCGGAGCCGGGGCCGGACACCGTAGAATCCGAGGAGCTTACGACTGGTGAACAGAGCCTCGAAGACTCCGACGAAATAACGAAAACGAATGACGAGCAGTAATCCCTCGCAGCCCGCCCTCGGCGCCGGCGAAGAAACCGGCGACCTCGAAAACGAGATCCGGGTCAACCTGGTCAGCCTCGGCTGCCCGAAAAACCTCGTCGACTCCGAGATGATCCTCGGCAAGCTCGGCCAGGAGGGCTTCGTCCTCACCCCCGACGCGGTTGAGGCCGATGTCATCGTCGTCAACACCTGCGGCTTTGTCGAATCGGCCAAGGAAGAATCCGTCAATACGATCCTCGAGGCCTGTGAGCTCAAGCAGGAATCCGAGACCGAGAAAAAGGTCGTCGTCACAGGCTGCCTGGGACAGCGCTACGGCAAGGAGCTGAGCGTCGAGATCCCCGAGCTCGATGCCATCGTCGGACTCGGCGAGTACGACAGCCTCGGCACCGCGCTGAAGGGTCTCTTCGGAAAAACCGATGGCGAGCTCCATCTCCAGGTCAGTGATCCCGACAAGGCCTGCAACGCCGAGGTCGGACGCTTCCGCCTGACCCCGGCTCACTACGGCTACCTGCGCATCTCCGAGGGCTGCGACAATCCCTGCACCTTCTGCTCCATCCCCGCGATCCGGGGGCGCTTTCGCTCCAAGTCCATCGAGATGCTCGAGGCCGAGGCTCGGGAGCTGGTCGCGAGCGGCGCGAGTGAGCTGGTGCTGATCTCCCAGGACACGACCTCCTACGGCGTCGATCTCGATGGCCGCTTCCAGCTTGCCGAACTGCTCCGCAGGCTCGCCGCCGTCGACGGGGTCGAGTGGATCCGCCTGCTCTACGCCTACCCGGCCTACCTGACCGACGAGATGATCGAGGCCATCGCCGAATTGCCCGAGGTGCTCAACTACATCGACATTCCACTGCAGCACATCTCCGACAACATGCTGCGCCACATGGGGCGGCGAATGATGGAAACGAAGACCCGCGACCTCCTCGACCGGATGCGCGCCCGGATCCCCGGCCTGATGCTGCGGACCACCTTCATCGTAGGCTTCCCGGGCGAAGATGACCGGGAGTTCGGAATCCTGCGCGATTTCATACGCGATTTCGAATTTGAGCGCCTGGGTGTCTTTCCCTACTCAAAAGAGGAGGGTACGCCCTCGGCCGAATTCGAAGGCGCGATTCCCCAGGAGGTCATCGATGCTCGCCTCGAAGAGCTGATGCTCCTGCAGCAGGAGATCGCCTTCAGGCACAACCGGGAGAGAGTCGGCGAAATCACCGAGGCGATCATCGATTCCCCCGAAGAAGAACACGACGACCCCACCGGCGACACTCCCTTCAAGGCCGCCATCTCCCGCAGCTACGGAGAGAGCCCCGAGATTGACCCGGTGGTCTTCATCGTACCGCCCGGCGGCGAGCCCTGTGACGAGGAGTCCCCGGCCGCCATGCCCGAGGGAGTTCTCGAGCTCTCCTGCGAAGCTCCGACGCCGCCCTCTCCCCTTGCCGGCGAACGCAGGACAGTGGAAATCATTGGAAGCAGGGGATACGATCTCATCGCAACCATAGTTGGAAGCGGGGATCATGAACGAAAAAACGACGGCGGGTAAATCCAGCTTCGCCAATCTTCCGAACCAGATCACGGTCGCCCGCCTGGTGCTCTCGCTCGTTTTTTTCATCCTTCTCGGGGTTGTCGGGCATGAAACGGATTCCGAGACCAGGCAGGTCATCCTGAACTGGTCTACGGCTCTCTTTATGCTGGCCATGTTCACGGACTTCCTTGACGGCTACCTCGCCCGCAAATGGAACATCGAGTCTACCTTCGGACGCATCGCCGACCCCTTTGTCGACAAGATCGTTATCTGCGGCAGCTTCATCCTGCTGACAACGGTCTCTGATTTCATCGAGCCCTGGTACCCGCTGGTGATCGTTTTTCGCGAATTCCTGGTGTCCGGTCTGCGCAGCTACATCGAATCCGCCGGGGTGGCCTTTGGAGCGGCCTGGGCAGGCAAGGTCAAGCTGACGATCCAGGGACTGACCATCCCCGCGCTGCTTTTTTACGAGGCGAACTTCGTCGTCATCAAGAACGGCGACTTCCAGCTGAACGAGACCCCGTTCTGGCCCTGGCTGCAAGAGCCGCTGTCTTGGCTGACCTTCGCCCTGCTGGCCGCGACATTGATCTCTACCTTCTATTCCTGCCTTGTCTACCTGCGCAAGGCTACCAGGGTCCTGCGCGGCTGAAGCCTCCGCGAGAAAGACGGTTTTTCTGTCTCGTCCGCTCACAGACGCTATACTTGTAAGAGCGAGTCAGCCAGTCAACCCCGCCCACCTGAGCCAGGAAAGCAATCGTGGCGCATCGAGCCGGAGCAAGAGGGAAAAAAGCGCACCCAGGCGGAGCCCGGTCCCCTGACAAGGATCATGGCCGCTCCACGGGCGCAGCGCGGCATCCCCGGACAGGCCCTGGCTTCAGCATACCCATCGCGCTGAAATTCACCGCCCTGATTGCCATTCTGGTCATAGCGGCGATGGCCTGGCAGGCGAAGATCGCCGTCCAGAAGGGAGTTGAGCACCTCGAAGTGGAAATCAACGATAACGGCATCGCCCATGCCCTCGCAATCGCCGGGCTCATCGCCCCGGAGGATGTTAACGACAAAAAACGGAAAAAACTCGAGGACCTGGTCAGACCCTACAGCCGGAACTCTCGCCTCCTGGACATCTCCATCATGGGCCCCCAGGACCAGCTCATCGCCGACGTGATGGGTCAGGAGCTACGAACCGAGCCGAAGAAGATTGTCTACCCCAAAGCCGACGCGGCCGGAGTAACGATCAGCGAGCTCGAGGTGAACAGGGTACCTGTTCGCAGCTTCTCCACCAGGATACCCGATGCCGGCAGGGTCGAGATCCTCGTCTCGGTCGAGTCCATCCGGCGCTCGCGCGACGACCTCTCACGATCGCTCACGCAGGTTACGATCATCGCATCGATCGGCGGAGCCTTCGCCGCCTTCCTGCTGGCGACCTTCCTCACCAGGCCCATCCGGACCCTCATGCGGGACCTGCGGCAGGTAAGCCTCGGAGACCTCCAGCACCAGTCCCGCGTCACCTCCGGCGACGAGCTCGGCAACCTGGCCAGGACCTTCAACCAGATGACAAAAAGCCTGCACACGGCCCAGGCCGCCAAGCTTTCACAAAAGGCGCTCGAACACGAGCTCTCTCTCGCCACCGACATCCAGAGCGGCCTGCTCCCCTCCGAGCTGCCGGAGCTCCCCGGGTTCGACCTGGCCGCCTTCTATCTCTCCGCCAAGGAGGTCGGAGGAGATTACTACGACTTCCTCCAGGTTGACGATCATACGATCGGGATGGTGGTGGCCGACGTCTCGGGCAAGGGCGTTCCCGGCTCGCTGGTCATGACCATGACCCGCAGCATGCTCCACATGGCCGCAAGGGACAACCAGTCGCCGCAGCAAACCATCATCGAGGTCAACAACTGCCTCGCTCCCGACATGAACCCGGGCATGTTCGTCACCATGGTCTACCTGGTGCTCGATACCAGGACCCGGGAAATTCGGCTGGTTCGCGCCGGGCACAACGCCCCGCTGCTCTACAGCGCCAGGCACGGCCGGGTGATCGACCTCCACCCCAAGGGCATCGCCATCGGCCTCGATCGCGAGGGGGCTCTCTTTTCCTCCCAGCTGGAAACCCAGAAATTCACCCTCCAGCCCAACGACATCCTGGTTCTCTACACCGATGGTATCGTCGAGGGGAAAGACCCGCGCGGGAACGATTTCGGAGATGAGCGCCTCCATCAGCTCATTACCGAGACCAGGGAGCTCAGCGCCCAGGACATTCTCAATACCGTCCTGCAGGAGCTCCAGGCGCACCAGAAAAGCGCGGAGCAATCGGACGATATCACCCTCCTGGTGCTGAAATCCTGTTGATAGAAGGCTTTTCGCCTGGCGGTAAGTGGTCTGATAAGCCTCCCAGGGGCTCGTTTGACGGTATCTTCCCTCCATCCTAAACTTTGATGGGTCGTTTGGGACGACCTGTCGGGACTGAAATAGAAGACTGAGACTTGGGGAACGCGGCTGGGTTCGGGGGGAAAGCCGGGTATTACCATGCGATTAGAATTTTCGCAGAAGCTTCAGCAACAGCAGGTGCTGGCGCCGCAGATGATCCTCTCGATGGACATCCTGCTGCTGCCCACGCTGGACCTCGAGCAGCGAATCCAGAAGGAGTTCAGCGAGAACCCGGCCCTCGAGCTGGTTGAGCAGACGCAGCCTGAACAGTCGGCCGTCAGCGTCGATGACGAGAACACCAGGCTGGAGCGTCCTCTGCACGAAAGGCTCCGTGAGTCAAGCAGCTGGTCCATTGACGATAGCCGGCCCCGCAAATCCTCCAGCTTTTCGAGCGATGCAAAGCACGCCGCGCTGCAGAACACGCCAGACAAGCCCGCCGGCCTGAAGGAGTCGCTCGCCGAGCAGCTGCGTCTCAAGAACATTCCCGCGCGCATCCGGGAGATCGGCGAGGACATCATCAGCAGCCTCGACAGCCGGGGCTACCTGGGCTGCGCACCAGACGAGCTTGGTGACTGGATCGAGGGGATGCCGGCCGCCGAAGAGATCCGGCAGGCCTTTGCGGCTGTTCGCGGCCTCGAGCCCACCGGCATCGCCGCCACCGACCTGCAGGACTGCCTGCTGCTCCAGCTCGACCGCGATGGACAGGACTACCATATCGAAAAGGCGATCATCCGCAACCATCTCCAGGACCTCAGCCAGAACAAGCTGCCCCGGCTGGCGCGAAAGCTGGGCTGCCCGCTGGAGGACATCAAGGAGGCCGCCCGGATCATCAGCTCACTCGATCCGATGCCGGGACGGCGCATGCAGGCGGAAGAGACCGTGTATATCCGGCCTGACGTGCTGGTGGAAGAGATCGACGGCGACCTGGAGATCAGCGTGCTCGATTATTCCCTCCCCCAGCTCGAGATCAGCCGCTCCTGCCGTACCGCGCTCAGAAACGCTGAAGGCGACAGGCAGGCCAGCTCCTTCCTGCGCAAGAAGATCGAGTCAGCCAAGTGGCTCATCGAGGCGCTCGAGCAGCGACAGCGGACCATCAAGGATATCGCCGTTGCCATCGTCGAGTTCCAGAAGGACTTCATGCTCAAGGGACCCGAGAACCTCAAGGCCCTGAAGATGCAGGCCATCGCTGACACCGTGGGCGTCCATCTCTCCACCATCAGCCGCGCGCTCAAGGGCAAGTACATCGAGACCCCCTCGGGGATCTACGAGCTGCGCTACTTCTTCACCGGCGGCGTCGATAACGCCGACGGCGAGATCGAGTCGAGACGCAAC
>CAUZHA010000021.1:0-46508 GCA_963579555.1 Planctomycetes bacterium UBA1146 | reverse complement strand
CCTCGGCGGATGTTTCTGCGTTGGCCGGCCGGGGAGCGTAAAACGCTGCGAATGCAATCGCAGCGCAAAGCGCGGCCGCAAGGTGGCCGAATGGCCATGAATACGAAACCGGCCAAATGGGGATGGGGAATTTACGCGCAATCATGACGCCCGTCATTTTGCAGCAGTCGCCGGGCCGAGGCAAGAAGCCAGCCGATGCGCCTGCTTCAGGCTTCCGGATCCTGTTATTGCGACGCGCCGCTCTTCGTCTCCTGTTTTGGTTCATTCTTTTCAGTATGCCGATGATATATTGAGCATGTTAATGAAAAGATAATCATGAGGAACCTTTGAGCCTGTGTTGTGGATTCCG
The DNA here is from genome assembly GCA_963579555.1 of Planctomycetes bacterium UBA1146. GTDB lineage: Bacteria > Planctomycetota > UBA8108 > UBA8108 > UBA8108 > UBA8108. The sequence goes on along the minus strand of CAUZHA010000021.1, from coordinate 46,159 downwards.
GGCCATATCGTATTATCTACCATCGGTTTTCTCCTTAGCGCCGGGATATTCGGAGTCTCGATCTGGGTTGTTCTGCGTAAGGAATCGAGTCCTTTTCAGGATGGAATCTGGGGCGGACTGGCCAAGTGCGCCGTTTTCCAGGTGGTCATGACTATCTTGATGGCCATCCTGGTAGGGATGCTGGGCTTCTGGGGTCTCGGCCTGGGTGTGATCGTTTTCCTGCTCGGGATGAACAAGGTCTTTGGGGCCGATTTCGTCGAGTCGATCATGATAGTGGTGGCAAATCTTGCGATGGCCGAGGGAGTGAGGCGAGTCCTTCTGATGCTCGTCTGAAGTTTCAGGAACGCTAGCGCCAGACAAACCGCGGAATGCCCCGGAACAGGTCGATGCGTTCGCGGTCGTTGGCGATGCGGGGGCCGGGAGTGCTGCGGCCGGCGGCGATCTGCCCGTTGATGAGCTTGAAGAGCTCGCGGACCTTTTCGGGGTGGTCCGCTGCCAGGTTCTTCGTTTCGCCTGGGTCCCTGTCGAGCCGGAAGAGCTGGACGAAGGGAGCCTTCTCGAGATCTTTGCGGTTGGCGGGCGTCTTGCCGTAGTCCGCGAGGGCCTTTTTCCAGGCTTCCTCCTGCGGTGGGGAGTTTCCGTAGCGGCCGGCGCAGCCGCTGCCGGGGCAGAGCGCCAGCTTCCAGGGGCCTGAGTGGAAGGCCATCGCCGGGGCTCCCTGGACGACCAGGGTGTCGCGCGTGGCTTTCGCCGCGGGGTTTCGCAGGAGGGGAAGGAAGCTGACCGAGTCGGGAGCCTCCTCGGCCTCGAGTTTTGCTCCGGCGATCTCCGCCGAGGTGGCGAGGAGATCCTGCAGGCCGATGAGGGCGTCGCAGCTGCCGCCGGGAGCGACGACACCCGGCCAGCGGGCGACGCAGGGGATGCGGAAGCCGCCCTCGTAGACCGAGAACTTGTAGCCCCGGTAGGGACCGCTCGAGTAGTGGCCGTCTTTTTCCAACTCCTTGAGCTGGGCGTAGGTCGCCTTCCTCTTGCGTCCGGCGTAGAGCGCCGGGCCGTGATCCGAGGCCGCGATCACCAGGGTGTTCTTCGCCGCGCCGGTCCTGTCGAGCGTTGCGAGCACCCGGCCGACCACCGCGTCGGTCTCCATGATGAAGTCGCCGTAGATGCCGAGCTGGCTCCTGCCGGCGAAGGGGGGGCTCGGCGAGGTCGGCGTGTGAGGAGAGGTGAGCGCGAGGTAAAGGAAGAAGGGCTTCCTGCTTCGCGCTTCCTTCGAGATGAACTTCTCCGCCTCGTCGGCGAAGGTGTCGAGCACCTTCCAGTCTTCGAAATCCTCGGCCGCGGGCCCGACCCGGTTGAAGGCGCTCCAGCCCTTCCTGGCGGTTACCTTGCCGACGAACTCGTGGTTACGGACGAAGACGTAGGGGTACATGTCGAGCGAGCCGGGCAGGATAAAGCTCTCGTCGAAGCCGTAGTCGTTCGGTCCGACAAGCAGCGGTTTTGTATAGTCGACGTTGGTGAGGCCCTGTACCTTGCCGTCCCTGGTCTGCATGGTTGTGCCGAGATGCCACTTGCCGATACAGGCGGTCCGGTAGCCGGCGCCCTGGAGCATGCGGGCTATGGTGAGCCGGGTCTTCTTCAGCTGCAGGCCGATGAAGCCCCAGGGGCCGCCGTTGGCGCCGCGTCCGAAGCGGAAGGGGTAGCGCCCGGTGAGGATCGCCATCCGCGAGGGGACGCAGACGGAGGCCGAGGCGTGGGCGTTGGTGAAACGCACGCCATCTTTTGCCAGCAGGTCAAAATTCGGCGTCTCGACCTGGCAGCGCTCCCCGCCAAAGCTCTTGACGTCTCCGTAGCCGAGGTCATCGGCGAGGATAAAGACGATGTTGGGGAGCTTGTCGGCTGCGGAGGTCCGGTCGATCGGGGCGAGGAGCAGGGCGGCGGCGACAAGGGGCGCCAGGTAAGGGGTTATTTTCCAATGCAATAGAGCGCCTCCGCCGTGCGGATGAAGAGATTGCCGTAGGCGATCGAGATCGAGGAGCGTGCCGGGTAGCCACCCATCTTGACGTTGTTGAGAATCTTGAAGGCCGGGGGCTTGCCGTCCTTTCCAGGCTTGTCGTTATCCGCATGCGCGGCAACGACGACGACCTCTCCATCGGCGTTGATCATGTAGATCTTGCCGGCCGCCGCCGTTGGCGAGGCCCGCATGTAGCGGAAGCCGGGAAGGCGGCTCTTTCGAAGCACCTCTCCGGTCTTCGGGTCGACACAGTTGAGTACCCGCTTGCGGCCGTTGAGTACATAGAGCTTTCCCCGGTAAAAGAGCGGGGTCGGAGTGTCGGTGGTGTCGCGCTCGAGCTTCCAGCTGACCTTGGTGGCGCTTCCCGAAGAGTCGATGGCGATGACCGGGCCGAACTTCGGAGCCGAGGCGTAGACCAGCCCGCCCCCGGTTACCGGGGAGGTGACCATGCGCCAGTGGGTGATCTTTTCCGGGTTCCAGCCGCCGTGACGCCAGAGCTCCCGGCCTGTCGCGGGATCGTGGGCGCTCAGGGTGTCTCCACCAACGACGAGGATCTCGGTCCTGTCTCCGATTCGCCTGGGAATGGGGGTGGAGTAGGATTCGAGCGATTCCGCCACCGCGTCCGACTTGCGCAGGTGCCGGTAGAGGACTTTGCCGGTGACTGGGTCGATGGCGAGGAGATAGGACTCGCGGGTGAACTTACCCACCTTTTCGAGGTCCTTGTAGCGTGAATCGCGATGCAGCACCTGGACAAAGAGCTTGCCGTTCGACAGCAGGGGGCTCGAGCCGTAGCCGAACTGGCAGTTGAAGTCGCCGTAGCGTTCCTGCGCGTTCCAGCTCCAGCTCTTTTTGCCGGCGAGGTCGTAGCAGGAGAGGTCTCCTCTTCCTGTCAGGAAGAAGACCCGCTTGCCATCTGTGGCAGGAGATGGAGCGGCGAGAAAATTCTCGGTGCCCTGGTTTCGGTCGTCTTCGCCTTTTCCAAGCAGGCGACTCCAGAGCGTCTTGCCGTTTTCCCGGTCCAGGGCCAGGGCGCTCACCGTCCTGGTCTTTCGGTCGAAGGTTGTGAGGAAGACCTGTTTGCCGATGATGATCGGGGTGCAGCTCGCCGGTCCCGGCAGGGGGGCCTTCCACTTGACGTTCTCCTCCGGCCCGAATTTTTCCGGCGCGCTCTTCTCCTCGCTGGAGCCGTCGTGGTTCGGACCGCGCCAGCTGGGCCAGTCGTTGCAGAACAGCATCGAAGGAGTGAGAGCGCAAATGATCAGCAGCGTAATGAAGCTATGTTTCTGACAATGTTTCCCGGGCATGGCTGGCATGGGCGATGTGTAGGTTCGGGTTTCCTGGTTGGTTACCTGGCGTAGCGCCCCAGGCGAGTATCAGTCGCCTTCATGGTACAACAGCGTCTCTCGAAGTCCCAGAGAGTCAGCCGTTTATCTCTCGGCCGGCCGTGACGGGTTCCGGAATTTCAGGCTGGGCCGGTTTCCCCCCCCGGGGTGTTATCGTCGGTGCCATTCGCCGTTTTTCCGCGTCTAGATGAGATGAAGCCGACTGTGGCGAGGGCGAGGAGGGACCAGATGATAAAGGGGGTGATGAATCCAAGCCTGTCAGCGCAGAGACCTGTCAGCAGGGGGCCGACTCCCACCCCGCAGGAGAAGGCCGCCGTCAGCAGTGAGATCCTGAAGGTATGGTTACGGCTTTCCGGGTCGCCGGATACGATTCTCAGGGCCGGGACCGAAAACAGCGCCATGCCGATTCCCATGATGATGCGTGCCAGCAGGAGAACAGGAAAGGAGGCGGCCAGTCCCAGGAAAAAGGTCGAGCCTGCCAGCAATAGCAGTCCCGCGTAGATAAGGCGATGCTCATCAATTCGATCAGCCGCACGGCCAACAGGCCAGCTGACGAGGAAGCGGGTGAGGAGCATGGAGCTGAGGGCTACGGCGATCCCGAAGGAGTCCAGGCCCAGCCTGTTGGCGAACTCGTTCTGGAAGACGGGAAGGGTCGTCGCGCAGCTTGCCGCGACAAACGCCCCCAGGGCAAGCCCCGGGTTGAACAAGGGGGCGTCGCTGGAGGATTGATTCTGCTGGGATGTGTCGGTCGGCTTCCCGGGGCTCCCCCCGGGGCTTACGGTGAGCCCGGGTGAAGGCAAAAAGAAAAAAGGGACGCAGGCCAGGAGAATGCCTCCGGCCCCGAGGCAGTAGACCATCCCCAGGTCTTCCTTGCCGAAATAACCGATCAGGATTCCGCCCGCCAATGGGCCGAGCGCGAGCCCCAGGGTCTTGGCGGAGCTGAAGAAACCCAGGGCCGCGCCGCGGGAGCTGGGTCCTGAAAACGCGGTCAAGAGGCTCGCGGTGGTGGGGATGACCAGCGCGAGTGACAGGCCCTGGACGATTCGCAGCAGGACAAGCTGGGGAAAGCTTGCGGCGAGGACGAGGAGGGCCGTGCTCGCTGCGCAGGCCGCCAGTCCTGCGATCGCGATGGAACGTCGGGGGGCGATGTCGCGAGCCATCCGGCCGGCCAGGAGCTGGCCGAAGAACATCGCGAGGCCGAAGGACGAGATGAGGAATCCGATGCGCGAGGTCTCCGCCCAGTCCGAGAAGAGCTCGCCTTCTGGCAGCGAAATTACCGAGTAGGGAAGAGAGATGAAGATCGTTCCCGCTGCGATGCCCTCGATGAGACCGGAGAATGAGATCAGGCCGAGGTTGAATCGAGGGTCGCGTTTCGGTGGCACGTTCGCTCGTCTCTATTTACTCGTATCGTCGGCGTCAACGGGGCCGGACGGCACCTGTCCCTGCAGTCCGGAAGAGACATGAACCTCTCCGTCCATCCCGACAAGCACAGCTTCAACCTTGGGTAGGAGCTCGATAAGCTCCAGCCCTTTTGCCGGACCCAGAACGCACAACGAGGTCGCCAGCGCATCTGCGTATTCCGCATTGGGAGCCACCACGGAGGCGCTGATGCAGCCCCGGGCCGGGTAGCCCGTACGCGGGTCGATGATGTGATGGTAGCGTTTCCCCTCGAGCTCGAAGAACCTCTCGTAATCGCCCGAGGTGACCAGGCAGGTATTGGTGAGGTTGAGGGCCGCGAGCGCTTTTTCCTTTCGGCGCGGATGCTTGATGGCGATTTCCCAGGGCTCGCCGAATTTTTCCCCGAGGATCTTCATGTCTCCCCCGGCATCGACGAGGGCGTTCCTGATGCCGTGGTCCATCAGGATCTTCATGGCCCGGTCGACGCCATAGCCCTTGGCGATGCCGCCGAGTCCGAGCTTCATGCCGGCGGGAAGCTCGACGGTATTGTCGGCCGCCGAGACCTTTACCGCGCCGGCGTTGACGTGGCGGAGAGCGGCCTTGATTTTCCCGGGGTCGGGAAGGCTTTTCGGGGCGGTCTTGAAACTCCACAGCTTGCCGGCGGCAGCGAAGGTGATGTCGAAGGCGCCGCCGGTGAGACGGTGAAGTTCGATGCCGCGTGAGATAATCGCCGCGAGCTCCCGCGGGACCGCCCGGGGGCCCTGGCCGGCGGATTCATTCAGGCTGGTGAGCTCCGAAGCCCTCCAGTCGGTCATGAGATCTTCCACCCGCTTGATCTCGCCGACGGCGGCCGCCATGGCACGGTCGAGGAGGGCGGGGTCGTCACCGATGACGGTGATCTTCAGCCGCGTGCCCATGACGCCGTCCTGGCGTGAGCGCAGGACCGGGATGCTCTCGGCAGGCTCAGTGTTCGCGGATTCCGGCGCCGGACGGCATCCGGAGAATCCCGCCAGGGACAATAGCGCTACGGTACCGCTCAGGATGCGCGTCTTGATCATCTCGTGGGGTTTCTCTGGCGGAATGAGCCGGTTTCGGAGAGCGTTTTCAGCCGTCCTGTTTCGCGAAAGCGTTCCAATTATCGGGAGGCCGGTGCCCCCGGTAAAGGACCGAACCTCCAGGGCCCAGGATGACGATCGTCGGGGTCCCCTCAACCTCGAAGCTCCGCGAGAGCCGCAGGTCGCGGTCACGCACCTGCGGATAGCCTACGCCGAGGCGCGTAATAATTTTTTTCACCTTGGCTTCATCTACGTCTTTGTCAGGGCCGGAGATGATGCCGTAGAAGCGGATCCGGAGGGAATACCGGCGGTTGGCCTTGACCAGGTCGGGCATCTCTCGCAGGCAGGGCTTGCACCAGGTCTGCCAGAAGATGAGCGCCACCGATTGCCCTTGTCCCAGGAGGCTGTCGATGTCGTGGGGCTTGCCCGCCATGTCCCGGAATTTCAATCCGGCCGGGGTTTTGTGAGCCGAGCCAGGAGCCAGGGTGTCTCGCTTTTCGGGGGGACCCCCGCTGCAGCCCGTACACAGGATCAACAGGAGGAAGATCAGTCGTTTCATTCTCAGATTCTACCCCGGTTGAGTTCGTATTAGAAAGACCAGTTGAACCCGGCGGCGCCGAGGACCTGGTCGATGCCATCGCTTCTCAGGATATAGTCGCTGGAAACGTCAAATCGCAGGGTCTCAGAAAAGTACCAGGAGAATTTGATGCCCGCCCCGTTGGCGGTGAAGTCGCCGAGATCGGAGTCCTGCGTCATGAATTCCGGCGGGTCTTCCATGTAAAAATGCGCCGAGTAATCATCAGCGGCCGTCTGGGCGTAGAAGCGGTAGCGCAACCGGGCGCTCAGCCTGTCCTCGATGAGCCACTGGTAGAGCCTCGGCTCGATGGTGACGCTGGAGATGCCCCAGGAATCGGCATAAAGGCGCCCGCCTATCTCGATGGCCGTTGCCGGGCTGAGACTGGTACGCACCCGGCCGAAGATGGAGCCTCGGGTTCGGGTGTCCGGTAGCACTTCCGGGTAGATTGCGCCAAAGATATCATCTATTGCGAGGCGGTCATCCTGGAGGCTGCGATCCTCGAGCCAACGTTCTTCCCAACTGGGCCCCCCAAGTTCTCGAAAAGAGGGGGGGTGGTCATGGTCAGGGCCAGGGTGTTGTGGGTGTTCCAATACAGCAAAGTTGTAGGCTGTTTCGAGAAAGCCCGACTGGTGGGTGGCTGAGATGCCCAGCTCCGAATGAGTCGAGGGGGTGATGATCTGGTACCAATTGCCGGTGAGGCTCAAGGTCGTGCGGTCATCGGTTCCTTCTTGCTGCTCGCCGTTCCAGCGGATGATGTCGATGGTGTCCTGGAAAGCGTTCAGGTTCAGCTTGAGTGTCGTGTTCTTGTTGTTGAGGTCCCGGGCGACGAACCCACCGAGTCCGATGGAATCATAGTCGTACTCGGTGCTGAAGCTGAGGTTGCCGCCGATGCGCAGGTCCGGTTCCAGTTTGTAGGTGCCGCCAAGGCCGGCGCCGTAATAATAGTCCCCGGTCGCTCCGGTTTGATCCCCGAAGTTTTCCAGGCGCTCGAGAGATGCGCTCGAGACGTAGTCGTAGGAGATGTCGCCGTTGATCGAGAACCGATCGGTGACGTTGTAATCGAAGATGATCACGGGCTCGAAGTCCGTCAGGGCTTCATCGAGGAATGGATTTCCATCACCGTGGTCGCTGTTCCGGTAGTAGTTCAGGCCGAAGGTGACCGAGCCATGGCCGGCTTCGGCGGAAAAGGAGCGGTTCTCATCGTCAAGGGTCTCCTCGGCGTTCTGATCCTGCCAGGCGAAAACGGTTCTCGGGGCGAGGATGGTGAAGCCCGCGAGGACTGCCAGGAAGAGGGCCAGCGGGCGATTCTTCAGTAACATCCGCAACCGCCTCCTGCCGAGGCGCCGATCCCCCCGGCGCTTCCCTCGCGAGAGTAATAGGTCTTCTGATGGAAGTGGATCTCGGAGCCGTCTGGATCAAAAAGCATGATGGCATTGGAGAAGCGCTGCTTCTGATGGTATTCGACCCCCCGGCAGCCGAAGGAGCCAAGGACTGCGACAAAAAGAAACATCCGGAAGGACAGCCTGGAAGGGGGTAGTTTTTCGGGGCGCCATGGGAGGGCAGGGGCACGGTGTGAATTCATCGTTTCTTCGGGTTCCCTTCAAGCTTCACTGCATAGCCAGCTGAGGAAGAACTATAAAATCCATCAGATCTGGAAGCAAAGAAATAGCCATAAATATTACACCCACAGCACCTTACAGACCAAACTATCGTTATGCTAATGCGACGCATGTATGTCATGCCAAACTGATATTCGCCAGAACGAACAGGTCCTCATCGCCCTGAGCAGACGAATTTAGATATTTAGCAGTGGTGGTATCGTGTCTCTCCTGGCGATACAAATACCCGCTTTCTTACAGTTTGGGTGGGTGTTATTCTTTAGTCGGTGCTCAAGATGTTCCGGAATTAGGTATTCGGTATGAAAGTCTATACAGTGTTGACTGTGTCGTTGTCAGTCTTCTTCTCTGTACTGACCTGTGTGATCTACAATTCTGTGATCGAGACGCAGCAGGCGTCTTCTACCTCAGATGAAGCCGGAACACTGGATCTTGTCCGCCGCCTCGATAGTATCCAGGCTCGCCTGGACAGCCTGGCTGTTACTGTAGAGGAGCTTCCTCGACTGGAGACGCTGTCCGCGGCGACGGTTGTCCCGGATGGGGATGATTCTCCTGTGGGAGGAGGAAATGGGGAAATATCGGCCGGGGAGCCTTCAGCCGATCCTGCGACTTCCACCGGGGAGCGCCTGGCCGCCCTCCTCGAATTGAAAGGCGGCGAGGAGGATGTCCGACAGTACGTTGCGGGAATTATCGAGGACGATCGTAAGTCTCAGAAGACGCTCCAGCGCCAGAGGCGGGATGAGCGTAGGGCGATGTCCAAGGGACCCTATGGAAAGTACAACTTCCAGGTCAACTCGCTGGCGGGAAAGCTCGGGTTGGACGACGGACAGAAGAATTACTGCCATGAACTTCTGAAGCAGTACAGTAAGGGAGTCGAGCGCCTGCGTATTCTCGAATCGACAGGCAAGCCCTTCTGGACGCTTACGGATCCACAGCAGATCCAGGCGCATGTGAAGAATATGGAAGAGCAGCGGGGAGGTCTCGGTGAGCAGTTGGAGCGTGAATTCGTGCAGAGTCTCGATCAGGGCCAGGCAGATGCCTACCTGGAATTACCGGATAGTGAGCGCTGGGTAGACGAGGGTCTGGGTGTCTCCCATCAGAGCACTGGTTCGTTTCAGATCCGCCTCGGCTCCACCGAAGACGGAGGCTCTCCTGGCGGGCTTCGGCTGTCCTTTCCTTCGGGAGGACTGATTCTTCCCGCCGAGGAGTAGAGGCTCGGCGCGGTGCAGGAAATCAGATTACAGACCTTAACTCGTCCATCAGAGGTGACATGAAAGCATATACGGTATTGGTTGTAGCTTTGTCGGTCTTCTTCTCTGTACTGACCTGTGTGGTCTACAATTCGGTCAACGAGGTGGAGCAGAAGACAGCCGCTGCGGGGAATGAATCCGGAATTCGGGAGCTTGCCCGGCGGCTCGATAGCATCCAGGTCCGTCTGGACGGTTTGAGCGCGGCCGTGGGGAAGCTTTCCCGGGAGGAGACGCTGTCTACCGCGGGTGTCGCGGTCAGGACTGATCCTTCCGCGGGAGCCGCGGCCGGGGAACGATCGATTGAAGAGCCTTCAGCCGATCCTGCGACTTCCACCGGGGAGCGCCTGGCCGCCCTCCTCGAATTGAAAGGCGGCGAGGAGGATGTCCGGCAGTACGTCACGGGCATTATCGAGGAGGATCGCAAGTTTCAGAAGAATCTCCAGCGCCGGAGGCAGACAGAGCGGCGTGAGATGTTCAAGGGGCCCTATGGAGCCTACAATTTCCAGGTCAACTCGTTGGCCGGGAAGCTCGACCTGGGTGATGGACAGAAGGACAAATACCACGAGATCCTCAAACATTACCGCAAGGAGGCCGACCTGCTGCATAAGGGACCGGAGGGCAAGCCCTTCTGGGAGATCGGGGATCCTGAGCAGATCGCGGCGCACGTGAAGAACATGGAGCAGCAGAGAAAGAATCTCGGTGAGCAATTGGACAACGAGTTCGTGCAGTTTCTCGAGCAGGACCAGGCTCGGGACTATCTGGATTTGCCCGAGAACGAGCGCGGGCTGGGTGGCGGAATGAGCGGGGTATTCCAGCATGTCGAGGTGGGCGATGATGGAGGCCATTCGGTTCAGCTTCATATCGAATCCAATGTGATCGGCCTGGGAGATTTTCCCGACGAGCTCATCCCGATCGACATTACTCCGACTGGATCCGCAGGCAACGAAGACGAATAGGATCTCGGGGGAAACGAGCAGGGGAGTTTCTCTTTTTCTGGTCAGAAAGGTCGTTCGCGAATAGACTGCGCGGTAGAGCTGATTATCTTTAGAGGATTTTTCCGCCACTTCCAGCCAGGAGAAGCGACATGAACCGACTTCGCGCGTCCTTCGTTCTTGTGCTGCTCTTCCTTACGGTCTCACTTCCAGGGGCCGACTGGCCGACCTACCGCAGGGACAGGCTTCGCCGGGCGGTCACTCCCGAGAAACTACAGCTGCCCCTGAAACAACTCTGGGCCTTCAGGTCCCGCCAGTCGAAGTACGCACCCGTTCCGACGCGCGATCCGACTCGCGCGGGTTTTCCCGAGTGCAGCAAGTACAACCTGCCGATCATCTCAGCCGGCGACAGCGTCTACTTCACCAGCTCGGTGGAGGGACGGGTTGTTTCTCTGGACGCGGCGACGGCTAAGAAGAACTGGGAGTATTTTTCCGGCGCGGGGATCTACCGCACGCCGATGTTCTGGGAGGGCAAGCTCTACTTCGGCAGCGAGGATGGATGGGCCTATTGCCTCGAGGCGAAGACCGGCAAGCTGATCTGGAAGTTCCAGGCCGCTCCGGCGACCCGTCAGTTTCTTTCCTATGGAAAGATGATCTCGGTCTGGCCGGTTCGTACCGATGTGCTGGCCGACAAGGGAGAGGCGTATTTTTCGGCCGGGGTCTTTCCTCACGAGGGGACCTACGTCTACACCCTCGATGCGAACACCGGCAAGCTCAAGTGGCGCAACGATACCCAGTCGGAAGACAGCGGCCAGTCCAGCCTGGCACCCGGTGGACACCTGATGGTTACCCGGGACCAGATCTGGGTGCCGAAGGATTTTCGCGGCTATTCCAACATGCCCTACGGAGCGCCCACCTCCTTCCGGCGTTCCGATGGATTCTTTACCCACTGGCCGGACCCGAATGACCCGGAGGCGCCGAAGATCGACTCCAACAGTCCCTGGACCCGGATCTTCTGGCCCCTCTTCGGGGTTGAGCGGGATGGAGTGAGGTATGCCGGCTCGACCGCCTGGGAGACCGAGAATGAGCACCAGAGCAGAAAGGGTGTCTGGAGCGCGGAGACTCCCGGTCGCTGGACTGACTACGACTCGGGCGTCGGGACGCGGATGAAGGCGGGCTACGGCTACCCGGTCATCTTCCGCTACGATCCCGACCACGCGGCTGTCGTCATGGCGGGAGATGTTCTCTTTCACACTGCCTTTGATTCCGATCCTAAGAAGGGCGTCGGCTCCGGGATCTACGCCCGCAACTACAAGGATGGGAAGCTTCTCTGGTCGTTCGACGTTCCTGAACGGGCCAACCAGCTGGTCGTCGCCAACGGCCGGCTCTTCGTCGGAACCCGCAGTGGTACGATCTACGCCTTTTCGGCCCAGGGCGACGGTCCTGGTGAGATCGTTGAGAAGGTCGAAGAGCAGCCCGCCGGTGTCGATGGAGCCATGGCCGCCGCGGCCGATGTGATTGTCAGGGAGAGCGGCATCAAGGATGGCTACGGCCTGGTGCTGGACTGTATGGATGGCCAGCTGCCGCTGGAGCTCGCCCGGAGAACAAATCTCGAGATCTGCGCCGTCTTCGATGACGAGGCGGCCATGATGAAGGCTCGCCGGATGTACGCCCAGGCCGGGCTGAACGTGCGGCGAATCGCCAGCTGGCTTCGTCCCGCGGGCGAGAAGCTGCCCTACCCGTCCTTCTTCGCCGATCTGATCGTTTCCGAAGCGACGGTCTCTGGCGGAGCTTTGCCGAAGGATACGGAGGACTGGTCACGCATGCTCAAGCCCATCCGCGGAATCGCGATGCTGGGCGGCGCCCACGAACGGAGGACCCTGGAGGACTGGGCTGGCGTCACCGCGCAGAAAGGGTGGAAGGTCGTGACCAGCGGTGGAGAGTGGGCCTTGCGTCTGCGTCCTCCGCTTGAAAATGGCGGCGGCTGGACCCAGATGCATGGAGATGCGGGCAACACCAGCTGCAGCCAGGACCTGGTGCTGAAGGCTCCCCTCGGGGTGCTCTGGTACGGGACCCCGACGATCAAGGTCCCGGGAAAACACACCTCGCTCATCAAGAACGGGATCCTCGTCGTGCCGGAGCCAAATTCACTCCAGGGCTGCGATCAGTATACCGGGCGCCATCTCTGGAAGCTCGATGCCGCCAATATCGGGGCCAACCTCGGCGTCAGCGACACTCATGTCTACGCCCACTACGGCAAGGTACTTCTGCAGATCAACCTGCTCACCGGCAAGCACGAGAAATCTTTCCTGACCCCCTTCGGTAAGGATGTCACCTGGGGATGGTTCGCGGTTGCGCAGGATGAGAAGACCGTCTACGGAGCGGCGGCCAACGGTCTCTTCGCTACTGAGATGGAATCCGGCAAGGGCAATATACGCTGGCAGCTCGGAGGGCCGAACGCGAAGGAGGACCAGCGGGTCAGCGGTACCATGGCGATGAGCGACGGCCTGATCTTCGCGCTGGGAGGCAAGGTGAGCGAGGAGATGCGGGCCAACGCGATCTCCCAGATGAGAGTCTATTTCCAGACCCAGTCTCCCGAGCTGCTCAAGGAGTTCGAGGGCCAGGTGAAGGAACGAGATATCCAGCAGCTGACGGCTGTCGATGCGAAGACCGGGAAGATTCTCTACCGCACCGGCGTCGACATCAGCAATTGCGGCGGCAAGTGGATGCGCTCGGTCGGCTTCGGCGGCAAGCGTCACTACAATCCCTACGTCTTCCTCGATGTCTACGCCCGAAACGGTATCTTCGTGATCGGCTCCGCCAGCCGGGCGGATAAGGGCTGGGGGGTCTGGAACGGGGGAGGCTACAAGGTCCGCGCCCTGACAGCCTATGACGGCAAGACGGGGGACCTGCTCTGGTATAAGTTTACCAACCATCGTACCCGGCCGGTGATTGTCGGCGACACCATCCACGCCGAGCCCTGGGCCTTTGATCTGAGGACCGGGAAGAAGAAAACGCGCATCCACCCGATCACGGGACAGGATGCCGACTGGGCCTGGTGCCGCTTTGACAAGCAATGCGGGGTCTTCTCCGCCAGCGGCAACCTGCTCTTCGGGCGCAACAAGGGCTTCGGCTACAAGGATCTTCAGAACGACGAGGGCATCTATACCTTCTGGCACAGCCGCTCGAACTGCTACGTCGATCACGTCAGCGGCGGTGGGTTGATGATCAAGCCTCCGCAGGCGATCTATTGCAAGTGCATGTGGTCGCTGCCCTTTACCGTGGCTATGGGGGAGGTCTCCACGCTGACCTCGTCCGCGCCCAAATTTGCCCAGCCGGGGCCGAGCCTGCCGGTGAAGCACCTGAATGTCGATTTCGGGTCCAATGGCGATCGCAAGGACGACAAGGGGCGGCTCTGGATCTCATCGACCAACCGGATCATGAATCACAAGCTGCTGCTGCATTACGGCATCAAGCTCATGATGTACGATGGCTGGGAGGACGCCCGCCGCAGCGCGCGCTTTACGAAGACGGCGAAGGCCGACGTCCCCTTCGTTTTCGCCTCGTCCCTCACCGGGCTGAAGAGCTGTATCCTGCCTGTAGCCAGGCCTGAGCACGGGTCCGGGATCTACAAGGTCCGGCTCGGCTTCGCCGCTCCCCCGGGAGAAACCTCGGGAAAGCGGATCTTTGACGTTCGCCTCAACGGCAAGAAGGTACTCGGGAATTTTGATATTGCCAGCGAGGCCGGCGGCGCGGAGATCGCCGTCTGGAAAGAATTCAGCATGGAGCTGAAGGAGAACCTCGTCATCGAGCTCGTGAGTGCCACCGGCTCGCCGACCTATGAGCAGCTGCCGCTGCTCAACGGCGTGCAGATTCTCCGGCAGGAGATGAAGGGCGCCGGCCTGGTTGTTTCCGGGGAGGCCTGGGTGAATTTCGAGAAGCCTGAAAAGGAGCTCTCGATCAGGATCGGAAATTCCCGTCCGGAGACGCTCAAGGCGCGGCTTGTCCTGGAGGCTCCCGGCGGACTGGAGGTCCTTGCGGCTGACGGCGGCAAGGTCACCGTCCCGGCCTTCAGCTCGGCCGATGCCAGGGTCACGATCAAGGGTAAGCCTGGCCTGGGGGTTGGCATCCACCAGGTCGGCCTGAAGTTGGTGGGAGAAGATGGGAAGGTTCGTTTCGAGCGGAAGATTCCTGTCGAGTGGCTCGGGAAGACCGCCAGGGAGATCATTCGCGGCAACACCAGGACGATCCTGGGCGAGACCCTGCAGAGAAGCTGGGGGAACCAGCTTCGTCCCCACAGCCTTCGAAACGAGTTCATGTATGTATGCGCGCCGCAGAAGAACAAACCCGCTGATGGCGCGGCCTCCTATGTCTGGTTCCAGGTTCCCGGTAATCTCCGGGCGAATACGGTTATCCGCTCAGCCAGGATCCATCTGCAGGAGGCGCGGGAGTTCAGCCTGCTGAACGCTTCGCGCGGCGCGGGGGATGATAGCGGCAAGGTTACGGGTACTGTTCGGCGTCTCGAGGGCCCCCCCTGGCCGGATTTCAACAAGGTGAAGTATCCGGACCTGCCAAAGGCTCTTGCAGGCGGGACCCGGCTTGTACGTAGCGGCCTGAATCCTGCCGCAGTCCAGGCCGAGCTGCCTGGCGGCTGGAAGGTCGATCCGAATGACGGGAATATGTATTTCGTTCTCGAGGCGGGCCGGCCGCAGGGCGCTGCCTATTGGAGCAGCTCGGTTTCCAGGCGCGAGCTGGCCCCGGTGCTGGTGATCGACTACGAGAAAAAAGAGAGTGCCGGGAAATAGCCTTTCGCTATAGGGCCGTGTTTTAGTCGCGGTCCAGTCACGCGACGTGGAGACAGAGGTATCGTGAACGTTGAAGGCTTGATCGTATTGACGGTGTTCATCGGGGCTCTCCTGCCCCTGCTCATCTCCTCCTTCGGAGTCCGCTCGGGGATACAGAAATACGGGCTGCCTGTCCTCGTTGCCGGCTGCGGCGTCGCCATCGTCCTCGTTGGAAGGGGATTCGAGCGACCCGTTGCCGAGAGCGATGTGCCGGATCGGCCGGTAGAGGATCCCGAGTCCGATTACGTGTCCTCGAAGACCTGCAGATCCTGCCATCCTCACCAGCACTCCACCTGGCGCTCTTCCTTTCATTCGAGCATGACCCAGGTGGTTTCGCCCCGGACGGTCGTGGGCGGATTCGATGGTCGCGAAGAAAATTTCTACGGCTGGAGATTTCGACTCGAGCGCAGGGGAGAGGAGTACTGGGCTGAGACCGGGGATACGGGCAAGGCCTTCGACAGCGGGGCTGCCAGGCGCCTGGTGCTCTCGACCGGCAGCCACCATATGCAGAAGTACTGGTACTCGGCCGGAGAGGGCAGGGAGCTCGACCTCTTCCCCCTGGTCTATCTCATCGAGAGCGACAAGTGGGTGCCTGTCCACACGGCCTTTATCCAGCCTCCGAAGGCGGGCATGCCGGTTTCGGAGGGACGCTGGAATACCGGCTGCAACCAGTGTCACGCCACCGGCTCGCGTCCCCGCCTGCACGAGCCGGGGAAGATCGATACGAGGGTTGCCGAGTTCGGCATCGCCTGCGAGTCCTGCCATGGTCCGGCGGAGGAGCACGTCCGCCTGAACCGGGACCCCCTGCGCCGGTACAGCTATCACGGCGAGGACGGCTCCGATGACACGATCGTCAACCCGGCCCGGCTCTCCCCGAAGCTCTCGGCCCAGGTCTGCGGCCAGTGCCACGGAGTGTGGAGGCTGCTGGATGATGAGGACCGTCACTGGCGGGAGAAGGGGCATAGGTACCGTCCGGGCGGCGAGCTCGAAGATTCGAGGCAGTATCTTTTCCACGACTCCGATTCGAGCCTGCTGGCCCGGCACCAGGCTGAGAGCATCTTTTGGCCCGATGGGATGCTCCGTGTCACCGGGCGGGAATACAACGGGCTCTTGCGGTCGCCCTGCTACGCCGGCGGGGAGGCGGGTGAGCGGACCATGACCTGTTCCTCCTGCCATTCCATGCACCCGGAGGCCGGCGACGCGGGCAGCGTCCGGGAGTGGACCGATGACCAGCTCAATGCGGATATGAAGACCAGCGCCGCCTGCCTGCAATGCCACCCTTCCTTCGGCGAGGACATCTCCGCTCACACGCATCATTCCCCGGGCTCATCTGGAAGCGACTGCTACAACTGTCATATGCCGCATACCTCCCTGGGGCTGCTCAAGGCGGTTCGCAGCCACACCATCAGCAGCCCGGCGGCGAAGGAGATGGGGACATCCGGGAAACCGAATGCCTGCAATCTCTGCCATCTCGACAAGACGCTCGAATGGACCGCCGGGAAGCTCTCTGAATGGTATGGGCAGCCGAAACCCGCTCTCGGGGCGGAGGACAGCTCGATCGCTGCTTCGATTCTCTGGGCGCTCAGGGGAGATGCCGCCCAGAGAGCCCTGGCGGCCTGGAGCATGGGCTGGAAGCCGGCGTTGGAGGCTTCAACGCCCGATTGGATGGTCTTCTATCTCGTAGAGCTGATGTTCGATGACGACTATGACGCGATTCGTTATATATCCGAGCGTTCGCTTCGCAGCCACTCGGGCTTCAGCCGGTTCGAGTTTGACCACATGAACCCCGGGCGTTATGAGCAGGCGGTCATGCGCAAGGTGATGGAAACCTGGTCCAGCAGGAAGCGTTTGCTCCCGTCGACCACCCTCTACGACCCCGAGGGAAGACCCCGTATGGACCGGATACAGAAGCTGAAATCACAGCGGGACCGGAAGCCGATTACCATCACCGAGTGAGCCAGGTCGCTGTTCCACTGGCAATCGCGTTCAATGCTGATTAAAACTGGGGCTATGAACATCAAGACGATCTGCTTATTTACCGTTTTATCGACCCTCGTTTCTTTTCTTTCCGCTGAGGAAAAGGGGGCCGACATACCGCTTGAGGCTCCAGCGGGCTGGGGAGGGGAAACGATCGACCTTCCACCCGGCTTCGCTCCCGGGATGAAGCTGCAGGGACTCGAGAAGATCCGTTTCGCGCCGGGAATGTTCAAGCCTGAATCAGAGAACTTTTTCTCCTATGTCTTCGTGTTTCGGTTGGGGCCGGAACAGGACCTCTCTCTGAAGACAGTCGAGAGCGAAATCCTGGTCTATTACCGCGGCCTGGCAAAGGCTGTGGGAGGGGAAGGAATCGAGACCGGTAAATTCACGCTCGGCCTGGAGAAGGTTAAGAGCTCCGGCGGAAAGGGAAAAAAGCAGATCGCCGTCAGCGCTTCGAGCGGCGTTCTTGACTGGATCGAACCCTTTCGAACGAAGAAGCCGCAGAAGCTTCGGCTCGAGATTCACACCTGGAAGGGAAAGCCCGGCAAGTTCAGCTACCTTTTCTGCTGTGCCTCTCCCGCCGCTGTTGAAAAGCCGATCTGGAAAGAGATGCGCGGGGTGCGGGTGAAATTTCTCAAGGCTCGTCCGGCAGCCGGTTCCGCTGAGTCCAGCGCGGCGAACTGGCCATCCTTTCGCGGCAAGGACGCCGCGGGGGTAGCTGATGGACAGGATCTTCCGGACGAGTGGAACGCTGAGAAGGGACAGAATATTCGCTGGAAGAAGCGTATTCCCGGGTTGGCCCATTCCAGCCCGGTGATCTGGGGAGACCGGCTCTTTGTAACCAGCGCCATCAGCAGCAAGGCCGATGCCAGCTTCAAGCCGGGACTCTACGGTGACCCGGCTGCGGATGCCGACAACTCAAAGCATCGCTGGATGGTCTACTGTCTTGATAAAAAAAGCGGCAAGACCATCTGGGAGAGCCTTGCCACAGAGGGCTCGCCCCGGGAGAAGCGCCACATCAAGGCGACCTTCGCCAACTCTTCGCCGGTGACCGATGGGCGCTACGTGATCGCCTTCTTCGGCTCCCAGGGGCTCTTCGCCTTCGATCTCGAGGGAAAGAAGCTGTGGTCGAAGGATCTCGGGCGTCTCGATGCGGGAGCCCATGATCTTCCCGAATACGAGTGGGGCACGGCCAGCTCTCCGGTCATCTACGGGGATCTTGTGATCGTCCAATGTGATGTCCAGAAGAGGTCCTTTATCCTCGCCGCCGACATCAGGACGGGCGAGACGCGTTGGAAGACCGACCGGGATGAGCTGCCATCGTGGGGAACCCCCGCGATCGTCGAGGGCCCGAAGGGACCGGAGCTCGTCACCAACTCATCGAATTTCATTCGAGGCTACGATCCGCTCACAGGCAAAGAGCTCTGGCGGCTCGGCGGCAGCTCGAAGATTACCGCCCCGACGCCGGTGTTCTCCGATGGGCTGATCATCGTCTCGAGCGGGCGACACCCTGAACGGCCGATCTTCGCGGTGCGTGCCGGCTCCCGTGGTGATCTCACCCTGGCCAAGGGAGAGACCTCCAATGCCGGCGTAGCCTGGAGCATGGTACGGCGCGGGCCTTATATGCCGACCCCGGTCATCTACAAGGGGCTGCTCTACGTTCTGCACAACAACGGTCTGTTCGACTGCTACGAGCTCGCCACCGGCAAGGAGATCTACCGCCAGCGTCTTCGCCACGGCGGCAGCGGCTTCAGCGCCTCTCCGGTGGCGGCCGATGGAAAGCTCTACCTGCCGAGCGAGGACGGGGACATCTTTGTCATCAAGGCCGGCCGTGAGTTCAAACAGCTGGCGAGGAACTCCATCGGAGAATTCCTCATGGCGACCCCGGCGCTCTCAGGCGGAGCCCTTTACGTGCGGGCTCACCACCATCTCCTGGCGATCGGACGCTGAGCATCAGCGGATGAATTGTTGGACGGCGTCGGCTCCGAGGCCGACCTCCTCGAAGTGTGCCTTGCACATCTCGATCTTGGTGTGGACGTCATCGTGTCCGATCGGCTGGTCATCCTCGTCGTAGTAGACCAGCGCTCCGCAGACATGAAAGAGAGTGATCATCTCTTCTTCGGTTTCATCCACCACGAGGGTGTGAATCTCCCCCGGGAGGCTCGAAGACATAGGTTCCCTCGGTGGCGACCCAGTCGTGCTCGAGGTAGCGCCAGGAGCCCTTGATGACATAGCCGTGAACAGGGGCGGGATGACGGTGGCGGGTGAAGACGCCCGAGCGGCGTACCCGCAGGAGGTTGACCCATTCGCCATTGACGGTATTGAGCAGCAGCGGGCGAAACCAGACCTTGTCGGCCTGGGGGACCCAGAACCGCTCGTCCTCGGGCATGGCCTGGGTGACGAAATCAGGGATGGCGTGGGATGCTTCGAGGGATTGCTTCATGGGGACTTCTTCAGCCGGGCGGGAAGGATGGGATTCGAATGTTATGCCAGTCTCAGGGAGCGAGGATAGTCAAAGCCGTCCCCGGTGTATAGTTTCGAAGCTGTAATCATCATCTTCGTGGAAGGGCGACAGGATTCTCGGGCTATAATGCGGGGCCCGGAGAAGGGCGGCCCTGCGTGGCCGCTTCCCGGCTTCCCCCGACCGTGGAGACAATATGAAGAAGATTACGATTTCACTCACCGTATTGCTGGCAACGGCGTTCTTTGCCGCGGCGCTGTTTTCCGAGACCGCGCCGAAGAGACCGAACATTCTCTTCGCCATCGCTGATGACTGGGGCTGGCCGCATGCCGGAGCTTATGGCGACCCGGTGGTCAAGACCCCGACCTTCGACCGCCTGGCGAAGGAGGGTATCCTTTTCAACCATGCCTATGTTTCTTCTCCATCGTGTACCCCATCGCGCGGAGCGATCCTGACGGGGCAGTGGCACTGGCGCCTCGGCGGCGCGGGCAATCTGTGGAGCGTCTTCCCCGATCGGCTGGCCACCTACCCGGAATTGCTCGAGAAGGCCGGCTACCATGTCGGCGCCACCGGCAAGGCCTGGGGGCCCGGGCGTACCGAGACCAGGGGGCGGAACATCGCCGGCAAGCGCTTCAAGAACTTCGCCGTCTTCCTCTCTTCCGTGCCGGCCGACAAGCCCTTCTGCTTCTGGCTTGGAACCAGCGATCCGCATCGGCCCTTTCGCAAGGGCTCGGGCGAGCAGAGCGGCATGAAGATCGATGATGTCGTCGTCCCGGCGTGTTTTCCGAACGTGGCCGAGATTCGAGGCGACGTGGCGGATTATTACTGGGAGGTGCAGCGCTTCGACCGGCTGGTAGGCTCCGCGGTGGCTGCGCTCGAGAAAAACGGCCAGCTCGACAATACGATCGTCTTCATGACCGGCGACCACGGCCTGCCCTTCCCCCGATCCAAGAGCAACCTCTACGACACCGGCGCGCGCGTCGGGCTGGCGCTGCGCTGGGGGGCGAAGGTGGCGGGCGGACGCACCGTCGATGACTTCGTCAGCCTGACCGATATAGCTCCAACCTTTCTCGAGGCGGCGGGGATCAAGGTGCCGGCCGACATGACCGGCCGCAGTCTGGTGAATATTTTCGAGAGCAAAAAATCCGGGCAGGTGGAGCCGGCCAGGGGGTTCGTCCTGACCGGCAAGGAGCGCCATGTGCCGGGGCAGGAGAAGCCCGACATGGGCGGCTATCCCTGCCGGGCGATCCGGACCCACCAGTTCCTCTACATCCGGAACTTCAAGCCGGAGCGCTGGCCGGCGGGTACGCCGGACTACGAGAAGGCGAGCATCTCTCGCGCCTGGCTCGCCGATTGCGACAACGGCCCGACCAAGACCTACATGGTCAACAACAGGGACAAGGACGCTCATCATCGAAAGCTTTACGATCTCTCCTTCGGCAAGCGGCCGGCCGACGAGCTCTACGATCTCAGCAAAGATCCCCACCAGCTGGACAACGTGGCGGGCGAGGCGGCCTACGCCGGGCGAGTGAAGGAGCTGTCCGGGCGGCTGATGAAGGAGCTCGCCAGGAGCGGCGACCCGAGGGCAAAAGGCGGCGGCGATGAGTTCGACCGCTATCCCTACCTCGGCGGAGCGCCCAAGTTCCCCGGTCCGCGCAAAAAGCCCTCGAAACCGCAGAAGAAGAAGGCCGACTAGCCAGGAGGGAATTCCTCTTACATGGACGATTCGAAGGTCCTCTACCGCAAAAGGATAAGGAATCTCCGGGGATTGCTTATGGGAATTCTTTGCCTGGGTATTTTCAGCCTGCCCTGGATCGGTGGTTACGAGATCTTAACTGGAAAGAGGCACGAGCTGGATTATCCATGGTGGGGGCAGGTGCTCCTGTGCCTGCTGTATCTCGGTCCCGCAATTGTATGTCTTATCAGTTTCCCGCTATGGTGGCTTCATTGGGGGCTGACGGTTCGGGTGACCGGGACACATCTGGAGGTCTGGCGGGGCCCCTTCAAGAACCCCTGGTTTTCCGGCTCTCCCGCCTACCTTCGTAAGGTTCTCCTCAAGCTGGATGCGATCAAGACCCTGAAGCCGGTGGGAGTTGATGCTATGCATAGCTGGGAGTTGGCCCACGGGGCCAGGACAGTCTGGCAAAGCGAATCCATGCCGGAGCTGCGTAAAATGGCTGACGCTCCCGGAATGTACTGCGGCCCGCGCGCTCTGCAAGTCACCGACACCGAGGGCCAATCCTTCAACGTGGGTACGTCTGATCCGGATGTGCTGGCCGCCGTTCTCATGAAGGCGAGGCCGGCGATCACTATTGAATGAACGGAGACTTCCGGTTCCAATTGAATCCATGGATTCTTCCGAGGTCGTCTACAGCAGAACAGAGCGGTCATTGTATATGTCTTTCATGACGCTGGTCATGCTGGGCCTGTCCTGGTGGCTTACCACCCTGCCGATCCCCTGGTATAGCGGAGTCCCCTGGGTATTGCCGTGGGTCATCCTGATTCCCTGTTTCTTTAACCCGCTGAAGGTCTGGGTAACCGGGGAGAACATCGAGGCGCGGTTGGGGCTCGGTATCCTGAAAAAAACGATTCCGCTCGCTGAGATCAAGAGCGTCAAGGCGGTCGATGTCCCTTTGAGCAGCCGGAAAAACATATGGCTTTGCTTTAACAGCAGGGCTCTGCAGATCATCAACCATGATGACGATGTGCTCTGGCTTGGCAGCACCGATCCGGAGACGCTGGCTTCCTTTATCGAAAAGTGAAATACTTCCCCCGGGCCTCCGACTGGTAGAGCGCGAAGATTACGAGGTCTGATTTCGCGGCAGGAATATCAGGACCATGATGATCAAAGAGGATACGCCAAGAGGGCTGGATGGGTGGCTGGCTCTGCTCTGCTTCGGCCTGATTGTTACGCCGATCTGGATCCTCGTGGAGAGTCGTGACACCCCGGCGAGGTTTACCGATGGGAGCTGGGCCGCGCTTACGACTCCCGGGGCGGAAGCTTACATTCCTCATTATAAGTCGCTCGCGATCGCCGGAGTGTGTTTCCAGCTCGCCCGCCTTCTGTTTTCGGTCATCCTGTTGATCCTGTTCTCCAGGGAGCATTATCTTTTTCCAAGGGCGTATATCGCTTTTCGAGTATTCGACCTTTCCTTCCATCTGCTCGATTCCTGGCTCGCGGTGCTGGTTTTCGAGGGCCATGCAGGCGTCTCAATGTTCGATACTCATACCGTCCAGCAATTGCTCCTGACGGGAATCCCCTCAGCCGTCTGGATTCCATATATATTGAAATCCAGACAGGTAAAAGTGACCTTTGTCCGGGGAACAGCCGGAAGCGAGTGAACTCCCCGGCCCGTGTTTTCGTTCTTTTGAGGCTGCCGAAAGCTGCCGGCACAGACTCCGCTTGCTCCCCTTTCCTCCTGCGAATAGAATTCCCTTGAGTGCCGGGAGCTGTCCCGGCCGGCCCGCGCAGGAGAAAACTTCATGCTGAGGATTTTTGACACCTCTGGCGGCGGCGGAACCCGCAGGGAGTTCCTCAGGGTCGGCACCGCCGCGCTCGGCGGCCTGGGGCTTCCCGGTCTGCTGGCCTCGAAGGTTTCGGCTCTCCAGCGAGCGGATGTGCTGCGCGACAGGTCGGTTGTCTTCCTGAACCTGCAGGGCGGGCCGACCCAGTTCGAGACCTTCGACCCGAAGATGACGGCGCCGCGCGAGATTCGCAGCATCACCGGTGAAGTAAAAACAAGTCTCCCCGGCGTGACCTTCGGCGGAACGATGCCGAAGCTGGCCCGCCTCGCTGACCGCATGGCCATCGTCCGGTCATACCGTCATGGCATCTCGAGCCACGGACCGGCCGCGATGCACGTCATGGCCGGCGGCAACGCCACCAAGGCCGCCATGAGCGTGCTCTATTCAAGAGTCGCTGGTCTCACCGACACGGAGTCGGGCATGCCGCTGAGCACCATCGTGATGCCGGGGGCTGTCGGGAAGCAATACGGCAAGCTCTACAAGGCGCCGGACCGGGTCACCCAGGCCGGAACCATCTCGCCTGTATTCAAGCCCTTCGATCCAAGCTCCGGCGGAGAGATCGTGGACAATATGAAGCTTCGAATCGATGGCAGCCGCCTGGCGGACCGCCGCTACCTGCTCTCGAAGCTTGACGAGCTGCGCCGGACCAAAGAAAAAAGCCTCGCCTTTGAATCGGCCGGCCGGTTCCGGGAGCAGGCCTTTGACGTCCTGCTGCGTGGAACCTCCAGGGCCTTCGACTTGAGCGATGAAGCCCCGGCGCTGCTGGAGCGCTACGACACCGGGTCCTTCGAGCCGAGCGATGCCGTCAAGAAACGCAACAGCTACGCGAAGCAGTTCTCGCCCGTCGCCCTCGGTCGGCAGATGCTTATGGCCCGGAGGCTCTGCGAGGCGGGCTGCCGGTTCGTCACGGTCACCTGCGGCGGCTGGGACATGCACGGCGGCGGCAAGGAGTTCACCATGGTCGATGGTGTCGCCTCCCTGGTGCCGGCCGTTGACAAGGCGGTGTCGGCCTTCATCGAGGACGTCGAGCGGCGGGGCCTGAGCGAAAAGATCCTGCTGGTGATCACCGGCGAGTTCGGCCGTACCCCGAAGATCAACAAGAACGGCGGCAGGGACCATTGGGGCAACCTCTGCACCCTGGCCTTTGTTGGAGGCGGCCTGCGGATGGGACAGGTGATCGGACGCTCCGACCGCACGGCAGGGGCGCCGGCTTCCGAGCCGATCTCGAGCTCCCAGGTGCTGGCCACGGTCATGCACACTCTCTTCGATCTGCAGGAGGTCCGGGTACTTCCCGGGTTGCCGAACGAGGTGACCAACGCCGTCGCCGGCGGCGAGCCGATCCGGGAGCTGGTCTGAGGACCGGGCGGGGCGGTGGATGCCATGAATAGCACGACCAGGCACGGCCTCTTCCTCGCGGTTGTCTTTTTCCTGAGCTGTGTCGGGGCTCTCCAGGCTGAATTTCCCACTGCCGGGATAGATAAGTATCTCGATGCCTGCGCTGCCCGGGGCGAATTCAACGGTGTGGTGCTGGTGGCGCGCAAGGGCAAGGTTCAATACCACCGGGCGCTTGGGAAGGCCTCGATCGATGGCGGCGTGCCGCTCAGGAGGGACTCCGTCTTCCGGTTGGCCTCGGTGGCGAAGGCCTTTACGGCGGTGTCGATCCTCATGCTGCGGGAGGAGGGTAAGCTCAGCCTCGACGACGATGTGAGGAAGTATGTTCCGACCCTTCCCTATGCCGGGGCGACGATCCGCCATCTGCTCCACCATACCTCCGGCTTGCCTGATTACGTGAAACTGCTCGATAAGCACTGGGATGCGGAAGAAGGCGACCTGTCCCGCCGCAGGTTCGCTACTAATCCCGACGCCCTCGGCCAACTCATCAAACACAAGCCGCCGGTGAGATTCTCCCCGGGCAAGCGGTGGGATTACAGCAATACCGGCTACATGCTGCTGGCACTGGTGGTTGAGAAGATCAGTGGGGTGCCTTTCAGTGATTTCCTCACCCGAAGGATCTTCGCTCCCCTTGGTATGAAGAACACGGTACTTTTTACGCCGATCACTCCGCCTGTGATCGAGAACCGGGCCTGGGGTTTCCGGCTCTCTCCCGATGGAGGTGAACGGCTGGCTAACGACCGCAATTACCTCAATGCCATGTACGGAGATGGGGAGGTCTATTCGACCGCCGGGAATCTTCTGAAATGGGACCAGGCCCTCTACCAGGCGAAGCTCATTCCTGCGGCGGCGGTGGATGAGATGTTCACTCCCGGCCGGCTCTCCAGCGGCAAGGATACGGGCTATGGTTACGGCTGGGGCATCGCAAACCGTGGTGGAAAGAAGGTGGTCAACCATGGTGGCGGCTGGGTTGGATTCCGGACCTGGATCGATCGCGAACTGGAGAGCCGGCAGCTCCTGGTGGTCCTGACCAACAACTCGAGCCGAAGCATGGGCATGGTTCGTGACGGGGTCCTCGCGCTCCTCGCCGGAAAAGAACCGCGGCTGCCGAAGAGCCCGGTCTCCCGCCTGTTGGGTGAGAGGCTTCGCAGGGAGGGCGTCGCCGGGTTGAAGGATGAGTACCGCCGCCTGAAGAGCTTGCGGGCAAAGGAGATTGATTTCTCGGAGGCCCGGTTGCGGAAGCTCGGCAGCTACCTGCTGGGGAAAAAGAAAACGAGCGCGGCGGTGGCCGTGCTGGAGCTGAACGTGGAGGCTTTTCCGAAATCCGTTCGTGCCCTGGAAGAGCTGGGAGATGCCTTGCTGGCCTCCGGCAGGCGAAAAGAGGCGGGCGAGGTTTTCAGGAAGGCGCTGGTTCTCAGCCCGCAGAACAGGAAGCTTCAGAAGAAGCTCGCGAAGACCCGGGAGCCCTGAGCATGTACATCGCGATCATTGTCGTTGCGGCCCTCGTCTTGGCCCTGGTGGTGTTCCTCGCAAGGAACGCCAGCGGTTTCGGCAAGGTGGAGGGGCCGACGAGCCAGGGGGCTGTTGATCATTTTGACATGGTGGTGGTCTACGAGGGAGCCCGGGCGGATGTCATGGTAGTTCTCGGCACTCTCGGTACGCTGGGTTTTGACGCACGGCTCTCAGAAGAGCTGCGTGACTCGCTGTTCCTGACGGCGGCCGTTCATCCGATCCAGGTCAGTGTGCCCCGGGAGCAGGCCGACGAAGCCGCCGCGGCTCTTGAAGAAGCCCGGGAGCTACCCTTGGAAGACGGCGAGGCGGAAGAAACGCCCGGGGATTAGTCCGCCGGCAGGAAGCCGCGCAAGCTGTCGTCTCAGGCGATGATCTCTTTGACCACGTTGCCGTAGACGTCGGTGAGGCGGAAGTCCCGGCCGGCGTATTTGTACGTCAACTTCTCGTGGTTGAGTCCGAGCTGGTGCAGCATTGTGGCGTGCAGGTCGTGGATGTGGATCTTGCCCTTGATGGCTGTGTCGCCGAACTCGTCGGTAGAACCGTAGCGCATTCCGCCGCGAATACCTCCGCCAGCCATCCACATGGAGTAGCCGCGGTTGTTGTGCCGGCGGCCGTCGCCCTTGGCGGACTGGCCGGCAGGGGTTCTGCCGAACTCTCCACCCCAGACGACCAGGGTGTCCTTGAGCAGTCCACGTTCTTTCAGATCCGAGAGCAGGCCGGCGATGGGAGCATCGGTCGACGCCGCGTTCTTGGTGAGCTTCGCCTTGAGTCCATTGTGCAGGTCCCAGCCACCGTGGTGAACCTCGATATAGCGGACACCGTTCTCGGCAAAGCGTCGCGCCATCAGGCACTGCTTGCCGAAGGCGTCGCTTGCCTTGCCGCGGCCGATGCCGTAGTTGGCGAGGGTCTTCTGTGATTCATTCTTGATGTCCATGACCTCGGGAACCTTGCCCTGCATGCGGAAGGCCAGCTCGAAGGATTCAATGACTCCGTCAAGCTCATCGTTGACTCCCGAGCGCTCGCGCAACTCGCGGTTCATTTTCTGGATGAGATCGAGCTGTTTGCGCTGCTGGCCGGAGGTCAGCTCGCGGTTGTAGATGTTCGGCAGCGAGCTGCCGCTCTGTCCGCCGATCGGTGTACCCTGGAAGCATGCAGGCAGGAAGGCGCTGCCGTAGTTCTGGGCCCCACCGAGACGGTTGGGCGGATTGATCGTGATGAAGCCGGGCAGGTCGTTGTTCTCGGTTCCAAGCCCGTAGAGCACCCAGGAACCCACCGAGGGGCGCACGAAGTTGATACTGCCGGTATGGGCGAGAATCGTCGCCTGCGGGTGGGCGGGGTTGGTGGTATGCATGCCGTTGAGAAGGCACAGGTCATCGGCATGCTTTGACAGGTTGGGGAACACTTCGGAGATCGGCAGTTTACTTCTGCCGCTCGGTTTGAATTTGAAGGGGGAGGCCATCAGGGATCCCTTGCCGGTCTTCTTGCCGTGACTCTTCTGCAGCTGGGGCTTGTAGTCAAAGGTGTCCACCTGTGGGGGACCACCCTGCATGAAGAGAAAGATCACTCGCTTGGCGCTGGGGTTGAAATGCGAGGGGCGAACTGCGAGGGGGTTCTTGTAGGTGTCATCACGCGCCGCGGCCTCACCGCACATCCCCATCAGGGCCATGTAGCCGAAACCACAGGAGGCCGTCTGCAGGAGACTTCGTCTCGAGAGCAAGCCGTTGATTTTCGGGGGTAAGCTTTCAGGTGTTCTATTCATGTTTCTATATCTTGGCAGTGATTGGTTGAGGTGGCGATTAGTTGAGGTAGCGGAATTCAGCTACAGAGAAGAGCGCGTGGCAGAGACTAGCCAGGGCGTTCAGGTCGGGGTTCGAGCCTTTTTCCTTCTTGTCCTGGAAGCTTTTCAGATAGGTCAGCGACCGGATCGCTTCGAAGGTGGTCGGGGCACGGGAGAGGGCGAGCTTGTAGACCAGCTCGATACGTTCGGCATTGGTGAGGCCTTCTCTATCCATCAGGCTCCGGGCGAGGTTCTTCGATTGCCTGTGAACGAAGGGGTTGTTCATCAGGTAGAGCGCCTGGGTCGGCACGGTTGTGATGTCGCGGTTTCCCTTGACCATGCTGGGCTCGGCGAAATCAAAGGTCTGCAGGATCTGCGGCACGAAGCTGCGCATGATGGGCAGGTAGACGCTTCGGTAGTTTCCGTCGAGTGTTTTTTTCGCCCGGGCGAGGCTCCTGCCGATCTCGTTGATCGGGAGCTTCATGACTGGCGATCCGACCGGTCGCGAGAGCTCAAGCTCCCCGCCGATGGCGAGCATCGAATCCCTCAGGCTCTCGGCGTCGAGGCGTTTCTGCCGCATGCGCCAGAGCAGCTCATTGCCCGGGTCGACAGCGTAATGGGCCTCGCTGTAGCTCGAGCTCATGCGATAGGTTCGGCTCAGGACCATCCTGCGGATAAGACTTTTGACTGACCAGTCATCTTCCTGGAAGGTGATGGCGAGATGGTCGAGCAGATCAGGGTGGGTGGGGCGCTCACCAGTCTCTCCGAAGTTGTCAACCGTTCGAACGATTCCCCGCCCGAAGAGATGGTGCCAGGCCCGGTTGACCATGACGCGCGCGGTCAGAGGGTTCTCCTTGCTGGTGAGCCAGTCGGCCAGCTGGAGCCGACCGCTTGAACTGCCGTTGAAGTGGGGGCGCTTGTTGCCGCTGAGGACCTGGAGGAAACCACGGGAAACCTCGCCGCCCTTGTTGGAGACCTCGCCCCGGATCCGTACCCGACTGTTGACGGCTCGCGGCGCATCGGTGACGCCCATGGCGTAGTCGCCGGTGGGGGCGGATCCGCCACCGCGGTTTTTCTTCTTATTGACCTCCCTGTTGAGCTCCTGGGCCTCTTTCTTGAGCTCCTGGAGCCGCTTCTGGTGTTCCTTTCGCTTGGTGACGACCGCGCCTGCCGCCTGTCGATCCTTGGGCTTCTTCTTGCCGCTCTTTTTGTTCAGAGAGCCGAGGGCTTTTTGCGTTTCTTTCATCTCTACGCGCAATTCCTTCAGGCGCTCCTGCAGCTTCTGGGTCTGGATCTCATTCTTTGAGAGCTTTACGGGCTTGGTTTTTGTCTTCTCGCTCAGAGCGATGAGCTTGTCGGTGGCCTTGTAGCCTCCCTTTTGCCCCCTGGCATTGAGCCCGGAGAGGATCTCTGTGCTCTCGAAGATGCCGGCCAGTGCGTAGTAATCCTTCGTTGGAATCGGGTCGAATTTATGGTCGTGGCAGCGGGCGCAGCTGACGGTCAGCGCCAGTACCGAGCGGGTGGTCGTGTCGATCTGGTCATCGATGTTGTCCATGAGGTATTGCTCACGGTTACGCTCGTTGAGGTCCTTGCTACCCATTGCGAGGAAGCCGGTGGCCACAAGACGGTCCCGCTTATTTTGCGGATTCTTTTTGGCCAGCAGGTCGCCCGCGACCTGCTCCCTGATGAAAACGTCATAGGGCTTGTCGTTGTTGAAGGAGTCAATGACGTAGTCGCGATAGCGCCAGGCGAAGGTGAAGGGGAAGTTGCGGGTACGTCCGGTAGACTCTCCGTAGCGGGCAATATCGAGCCAGTGGCGCCCCCAGCGTTCTCCGAATCGTTTGGAGGCAAGCAGCCTGTCGACAACGGTTTCGAAAGCGCGCGGAGATTTGTCCTTGATGAAGGAGTCTATTTCTTCGGGCTCTGGCGGGAGGCCGGTGAGGTCGTAGGTCACCCTGCGGATCAGTGTGGCGCGGTCCGCGTCCTCGGCCGGCTCCAGTTTTTTCTCTTCGAGAGATTTCAGAATGAAGCGATCGATGTTTCCAAGCGCCCAGGAACCATTGGAAGCGAGGGGGGCCGCGGGCTTCTCAGGTTTTTTGAAAGCCCAGAACTGGCGACCCTTGGCGATGTCGATGGTTGAGCGGGCGGGCGGCTTGTCGGCCTTGGAGCCTTTACGGGGATCCGGCGCTCCCATTCGCACCCACCTGGTCAGCGCAGCGACCTCGGAATCCGAGAGCTTTTCCTTGGGCGGCATCTCGAGGTCTTTGTCTTTGTAGCTGATGGCCTTGATGAGCAGGCTCTTTTCGGGGGAGCCGGCTGTGATCGCCGGTCCGGAGTCGCCGCCGTCCATCCAGCCGGCCTGGCTGTCAAGGTAGAGGCCGCCCTTGGACTTACCGGTTTTTTTTGAGTGGCACTTGTAGCAGTGCTTCGCCAACAGGGGACGAATGCTCTTTTCAAAGAAGGCGTTTTCTTTTGCTGTGAGCTTTTGAGCGTGCAGGGAGCCCGTGGAGAGGAAAAGCAGTCCGAAGGCAGCGAGGCAGAAGAGTGGAAGCTTGCGCATGGGGTCTCTCTCGTCCAAGGGAAAGTAGTCTCTAGTAGTTTATTGCAGTCAAACCGTCCATCTATACAAGTTTTTGGGCATGAATCAGGGTATTTTATGCAGATTGACTGGGCGGGAGAAGACATCTTTCGCGAACCCCTAACTTCTTTCGATTAAAGAGATTGGCGGTTTTCAGGCCGGGTTTTCAACTCGGTCCTGGTTCCAGGCTGGAGCGACCTGCTCTTGCGATGCTGAAAATGCCCGGATTTAGAAGGTCCTGGCGAAGAGCAGAGTGTCGACCAGGTCTTCGTTTCGCCGGTAGTACTTCCTCAGGAGACCTTCTTCTCTGAAGCCGCATCTTTCGAGAACCCTGATGCTCGCCTGGTTGTGAGGATAGACGAAGGCCTCGATTCGTTCGAGCTTCCAGCGTTTCCTGGCGTATTGGCAGGCCGCGTCGACCACCTCGGTCATGATCCCCAGGCCGCGAAAGGATGAGCCGAGCCAGTAGCCGATTTCTCCTTTGTGGTCCTCTTGCAGGTGGCGGAAATCAAAACCTCCGGCGAGCAGGGCGTTGTAGCGGATCGCGAACTGGCGCGTCTCACCATGTTTCCGGGTTGTCTGGTTCACGAACCGCATCCAATCCCGGGCGTTCCCGCGGGTGTAGGGATGGGGGACGGTGGTGAACTCGGAGATCGATGGGTCGTTGAGCTGCTCGACCAGCGCATCGAGATCGCCGGCTTGAAAGCGGGTCAGCAGCGGCGCAGCTTTTTGCTCGGGTTCCCCTGGCATTGCGTTCCTCTATTTCTTTTCCGTTCCCGCTCCCGCTTCGATTCGCCAGTCAGCAGGAGCCTTGAAGCTCTCGCGTCCGCTGCCGTAGGGGGCGACCTTGACCTTGCCGGCGAGCTTTTCAAACCTTTCAAGCTCTCGCGACAGGTGCTTGAGGACCGCCGGGTTTTCGGAGCCGACATCTTTCTTTTCTGTCGGATCGGTGTCGATCTTGTAGAGCCTTCCTCCGATGAGCTTCCACTGCTGGCTGATGACGGCCTTTTGTCCGAGATAGAAGGTTCTTTGGGATGCCTCGGCGTGGCCTCGAAGGACGCCGCTGAGGTCGACCCCATCGAGGGGCTTGCCGCTGCCGGGAGCCTTGCCGCCGGCCAGTCCCAGCAGCGTTGGCAGGACATCGATGTAACCCATCAGGGTGTCGAGTTTGCGGGAGCCTGTCAGCCCGGCCGGCCAGCGGATGATCGCGGGGACCCTCACCCCTCCCTCGTGTACGGAGTGCTTGGCTCCAGGCAGGGGCTTGTTGCTGCCGCCGATCTTGAGGGTGGCGCCGTTGTCGCTGAAGAAAAGGACGATCGAATTTTCGGCCAGGCCCTCGGAGCCGAGGGTGTCGAGGATGCGGCCAATTTGGGTGTCCATCGCCGTGACCATGGCGGCGAAGGTCTGGCGTTTGCGGTTGCCCTGTCCCTCTGCTCCATAGTCGTCTTTCGCCGCGCCCTTCTTCTTGAAGGTTCCGGCCTTTTCATCGTAGCCGTATTCATCGAGGTGTTTTCTCTGCGCCTGCAGCGGACCGTGCGGAGCGTTGAACGGCAGGTAGAGGAGGAAGGGTTCTCCTTCGGGAGAGTCTTTGATAAACCGGACAGCCTCATCGCCGAGCAGTTCGGTTGAGTAGCCTGCATCGGCTGAGGGTTCAAAGTTCCGATGCCAGTCACGTTCCCCCTCCCGCAGATGGGTGAAGTAGTCGATGGCGCCGTTGTAGTGGCCGTAGAAATGGGTGAAGCCGCGCTCGATGGGGTGGTAGGCCCGCTTGTAATGCCCGAGGTGCCACTTGCCGATGCAGGCCCGCCGCTTGTAGCCGGCTTTCGCGAAGACTTCGGGGAGGGTTCGCTCTGAAAGATTGAGGCCAAACTTTCGCCAGGGAGGGATCACAGTATCGCGCAGGCCGAAGCGGTGTGGGTAGCGGCCGGTGAGGAGCCCGGCCCGGGTCGGGGAACAGATCGGACAGACATAGAAGCGATCGAGCTGAACACCTGATTTCGCCAGGCGGTCGATCGCGGGGGTTCTGATATCGCTGCCGTGGTAGCCGACATCGTTCCAGCCGAGATCATCGGCGACAAGGATGACTATGTTTGGTCTCTTCGCGGGCGCGGCGAAAAGTTCCGCTCCACTCGCCAGCAGAGCCGAAACCAGGAGGATCTGCAGGGTCCGTATCATTTTTTCTTCTTTTCCCTCGCCGCCTTCTTTTTCTTCGGACCCCAGGGCCAGGGTTTCGCCTTCGCGGCGATGGCCCAGGCCTCCCATCTTCCGGCCAGGCTCTTCGCCCGGTCGGCATGCTCCTGCGACAGGTCGTTCAGCTCTGTCCGGTCAGCCTCGATGTCGTAGAGCTCCCAGGGGCCGGCGGCTCCCCTTGCAACCAGCTTCCATTTTCCGTCGCGAAGAGCCCGGTTGCCCTCGTGTTCCCAGAAGATGGGCTGGCTGCGGCCGAGCGGTTTTCCCAGGAACCCGGGCAGAAGACTGACTCCCTGCCTGGGAGTGATCTTTTTCCCTTTGAACTCATCGGGGTAGGTCGCGCCGCCGACATCGACGCAGGTCGCCATCAGGTCGACCAGGTGGCCGGGCTGGTGTTCGAATTTATTTCTTCGTTCTTCGGGGATGCCCGCCGGCCAGTGGGCTATGAGCGGGGTAGAGATGCCGCCTTCGTGGACCCAGTGCTTGTAGCGCCTGAAGGGAGTGTTCGATGAGTTAGCCCAGGGCAGTCCGTAGGCGATGTAGGTGTCGGCCGGGCCGGGCATCACGCCGCGGCCCTTTCTGAGGGGACGCCCGTCCCGGGTCACCCTGGGAACCATGGCTGTCTGGAGCTCACCCTTCTTCATCGGCGGCCACTTAGCCAGCCTCGAAGGGTCCGGGGTCACCTTGCCCCTGCTGCCGAACTCTTCAGCGCAGCCACCGTTGTCGGCGAGGAAGAGGACCAGGGTGTTGTCGAATTGCTCAGTTTCTTTGAGCGCGCCGATGATCCGCCCGATTCCCTGGTCCATGCAATCGATCATGGCTGCGTAGACCTCCATGCGGCGCTCGAACCAGGGCTTCAGGTTGACCTTGTCCCAGTCGGGAGCGCCCGGGTCGCGGGGCGTCAGCTTCCAGGAGGAATCGACGAGTCCCATCCTGATCATGCGGGCGTGGCGCTCGGCCCTGAGAGCATCCCATCCCTTCTTGTAGCGGCCCTTGTACTTCGCGATATTGTGCGGCCGGGCGTGCATCGGCCAGTGCGGGGAGGTATAGGCGACGTACATGAAGAAGGGGTTCTTTTTCGCGGCCGAGTGGTCTCGGATGAAGCCGGCCGCGTTCTCGCTGATGGCATCGGTGTAGAAGAAGTCCTCGTTTTCAGGGGCGATCTGCGTGTTGTCCCTCGTCAGCGAGTTGGGGTCGTAGAAGCTGCCGGCGCCATGGATCGTTCCGAAGAACCGGTCGAAGCCGCGCTGCAGCGGCCAGTTGTCCCTGGGCCCCGTCGGCTTGATATGCTTGGTCACATGCCATTTGCCGGACATGTAGGTCGAGTAGCCGGCGGTTTTCATGACCTCTGCGATCGTGACGCAGCTGCGGTTGAGGTCACCCTGGTAGCCCGCGAGTCCACGGTCATTCATCATGTGGCCGATACCCGCCTGGTGGGGGTAGAGGCCGGTCAGCAGCGATGCGCGGGTGGGGCAGCAGCGCCCGGTATTGTAGAACTGGGTCAGGCGAACGCCTCCGGCGGCGAGACCATCGAGATTCGGCGTCTTGATTTCGCTGCCGTAGCAGCCGATGTCGCTGAAGCCCATGTCGTCGGCCATCATGATGATGATGTTGGGGCGCTTTGGTGCGGCCTGGCCGTTGGGGGTGAAAAAGAGGATCGCTAGCAGGATAGCTGGACAGGTCAGCACGGTCCGGCTGGTCTTTGCCATGGTTCGAGTTCTCCGCGTTTCAGGTTCAGGGTGAATAGTCCATGCCGTTGAGGCTTCGCAGGACAGATTTTTGCCAGGCCGCAAGGCCGGCCCTCATGTCCTTGACCTTTTCGGGATGCTTTTTGGACAGGTCCTTCTTCTCAGCCGCATCGTTGGCCAGGTTGAAGAGGGAATAGCCGCCCTTGGCGCCCTTCTTTTTTGCCCCGGTCATCAGCTTGTAGTCGCCGTCAATCCAGGCCGCCGGGCCAGGGAAAGCATTGAGAGGGTAGCGCTTTTCAATACGACCCTCAGGGGGGGCGGGCTTCTGCTTACCGGCTTTCTGTTCCGTGCGGAGCTCTTCCAGCATGAGTCGGCTCTTTTTTCCGCGCCCCCTTCCAGGGAAGACCCAGAACCCCATCGGTTTCTCCCTGCTCTTCATCTTGCCGCTGAGCAGGGGCGCGATGCTGATTCCATCCAGGGGCGGTGGCTTGTCCAGGGTTACGCCGGCAATCTCGAGCAGGGTCGGCAATATGTCCGAGGTATTGCAGGGCACCGAGGTGCGCCGGGGCTTCTTGATTTTTGCCGGCCATTCGATGATCGCCGGAACGCGGATACCGCCTTCGAGCAGGTTACCCTTGCCGCCGGACAGCCCGCCCGTGGAGCCCTGCTTGAGCGCCCCGTTGTCGCTGCAGTACCACAGGAGGGTGTTCTCGGCGATCTCGAGCTTGCGAAGTCCCGTTCGCAGCTTTCCCATGGCCGCATCCATGCCTGTGATTTCACCGCAGAAGTTCGCCTGCGCCCTGGTCTGCTTGGCGTACATCTCGAGGTGTTTTTTCGTGGCGACATGCGGGCTGTGGGGGCTGCCGAACCAGATCACCGCGAGGAATGGTTTGTCGCCACTTGAGACCTTGCCGATCCAGTTGAGAGCGGCGTCGACGGTGACCTCGGAGCTCTCTCCCTTCGTCTCGATGACCTTGCCGTTATGAGAGAAGAGAGGATTGTTCTCGTAGAAATTCGGGCTCGAGACCCACTCGTCAAAGCCGCTGTTGCCCGGGCAAACGGGGCTGTCGGCGCGCAGGGAGCCGAGATGCCATTTGCCGAAATGCCCGGTGGTATACCCGGCGTCCCTGAGGGCCTCGGCGACGGTAACCTCCTGCGGTCTCAGCGTCCTTCCCCAGGCGAAGCAACCGAA
The DNA here is from genome assembly GCA_963579555.1 of Planctomycetes bacterium UBA1146. Taxonomy (GTDB): domain Bacteria; phylum Planctomycetota; class UBA8108; order UBA8108; family UBA8108; genus UBA8108. The sequence goes on along the minus strand of CAUZHA010000021.1, from coordinate 10,841 downwards.
GCGCACCGGGTGGCGCCCGGTGAGTACGCTGCCGCGGGTGGGGGAGCAGACCGGGGCGGCGGCGTAGAAGCGGTCAAAGCGCAGCGCGGTGCGGGCCATCTCGTCAAAGACAGGGGTCTTGAGGAAGGGGTGTCCATTGTAGGCCATGTCTCCCCAGCCCTGGTCATCCGCCATGGCGAGGATGATGTTCGGGCGGCTCGAGCCTTCTTGCGATCCGGGGGTTCCCGGGGTGGCCAGCACTGGATTGTTGAACAGGAAAACGGCCAGGATGGTTAAGAGTAGACGAGGCATCTTTCTTCTCGCTGAAATGAGGGTAGTTCACCGGGAGCTTGCGGCAGACCCTGTCGCAGTGCCTATTTGCGCCGATGGGCAGGCAGGAGTCAAGCAGCTGGAGGCGGGTTGCTCCCTCAGGCGATGATTCCCTTGACGACCTCTCCGTAGACATCGGTCGGCCGGAAGTCGCGGCCGGCGTAGCGGTAGGTCAGCTTCTCATGGTCCATTCCCAGCAGGTGGAGGACGGTGGCGTGCAGGTCGTGCATGTGCACCTTGTTTTCGACCGCGGTATGTCCGAATTCATCGGTCTGCCCGTAGCTGAAGCCCTTCTTGACGCCGCCCCCGGCGAGAAAGACAGTGAAGCCATCGGGGTTGTGGTCACGGCCGGTTCCGTTGTTCTGGGCAAAGGGGTTGCGCCCGAATTCGCCGCCCCACCAGACGAGGGTGTCCTCAAGGAGCCCACGATCTTTCAGGTCGGCGAGCAGACCGGCCACCGGCTTGTCGGAGGCCTTGGCGTGCTTGGCGTGTTCCTTGAGATTGGAGTGCTGGTCCCAGGCCGGGTTGTCGCCATTGTCGGAGTAGTTGACCTGGATATAGCGGACCCCTCTTTCCGCCATCCGGCGGGCCAGCAGGCATTGGCGCCCGAACTCATCGGTCTCTTTACTGCCGATTCCGTAGCGCTCAAGAATTTTGGGTTTCTCCGCGGAAATGTCAGCCAGGTCCGGAGCGGCGGTCTGCATCCTGTAGGCCAGCTCGAACGATTGTATGGCGGCTTCCATGGTCTCATCAGCCGGTCCGCCGACGGCTTGCTGGCGGTTGAGAGCCTGCAGGAGATCAAACTGTCGTTTACGAAGCTCAGCCGGGTAGCGGTCGTTGTTGATATGGCGGATGGTTGACTTGGTGACGGGCTGGCCGGCCTTACCGATCGAGATTCCCTGGTGAACCGGGGGCAGGAAGGCGGAAGAATAATTGCGCGGCCCGCCATTGCCCTGCGGGGGGTTGATCGTCATGAAGGACGGCAGGTTCTCGTTCTCAGTTCCCAGACCGTAGCTGATCCAGGAGCCGAGCGAGGGTCTGATCAGGTTGGTTGCTCCCGTATGCAGGAAAAGGGTTGAAGGGCCGTGAGCTACCCCGTTGGTGTGCATGCTGTTGATGAAGCACAGGTCATCGACGTGCCGGGCGATATTCGGGAAGAGCTGTGAGACCATCTGGCCGCATTTGCCGTACCGCTTGAAGCTCCAGGGCGATTTCATCACTCGTTCTTCTGTCACTTTGCGGCTGCGCGCGACACGAAACTTGATCTTTTTTCCGTTGTCCTTATCGAGGCGCGGCTTGTAGTTGAAGGTATCAACATGGCTCGGTCCGCCCTGCATGAAGATGAAGATAATGCGCTTCGCCTTCGGGGCGAAATGGGGTTTCTTCGCCGCCAGCGGGGAGGATCCCGCCATAGCCGATTCGGAGAGGAGACCGGTGAGTGCCAGTGAGCCAAACCCGCAGGCAGCCTGGCCGAGCAGTTGGCGGCGTGTCGTGCCCTTGTTGTGGTTCGGGGTCATTGCTTGCAGCTCATTTCAGGTACCTGAAATCGTTGCAGGACAAGAGGGCATGGCACAGGCTTGCCCAGGCCTCCAGCCTTCCGGCGGCGATCTCCGGCTCTTTTTTTATCTGCTTGTAAGGATGCGACTTCAGGTAGTCGGCTGCCAGTGATATTTCTGTTTTGTCCGGTGGCCGGGAGAGAATTCGCAGGTAGGCCTGCTCAATGCGCCGGGTGTCGTCAATTCCTTCCAGGTTGAGCAGCAGCTTTGCCGATTCAGCCGACCTGGAGATCAGGAAGGGGCTGTTGAGGAGGAAAAGCGCCTGCGTCGGGCGGGTGGTGGTGGCCCTCTTTCCCGAGCTGATATTCGGATCGGGGAAATCAAAGACCTCGAAAATATCCAGCAGGGTGTTTCGGAAGACCGGGACGTAGACGCTTCGGCGCATGGATTTGAAGTCGTAGGAGTATTCGATCTTCTTGGCTATGGGGCCCTTGCCCTTGACCGCGATCGTCGGCCCGCCGGCGGTGAGGTCCAGCTCTCCGCTGCAATGGAGAATCGAGTCGCGCAGGCTCTCCGCATCCAGCCTCCTGCGGGAGGCGTGGGAGAGCAGACGATTCTCAGGGTCGATAACGAGAACCGCCGGATCATAGCCGGTTGACTGCCGGTAGGTGTTTGAGACCAGGATCTCCCGGATAATTTTTTTTCGCGACCAGCCCTGCTCGATGAACCTGCGCGCAAGGTAGTCGAGGAGTTCGGGGTGGGATGGGCTTTCTCCCATTTTTCCGAAGTTGTCGACCGTGCGCACCAGGCCTGCGCCGAAGAGGTGGTGCCAGATCCGGTTCACCGCGACACGGGAGGTGAGCGAGTTTTCTTCGGAAGCGATCCAGTCGGCCAGCTGCAGCCGGCCGCTTTCCTTGTCTGAAATGACAGCAGGTTTTTCCACGGCAAGGATGCTCAGGAAACCGCGGGGTACCTTCGGGCCGAGGTTCCTCACCTCGCCGCGGATATGGATCGGGGAGTCAGCAGGCTTGGGGTGTTCCTCCACCGAGAGAGCCTTGTCGACTTTCGGCTGGTTCTTTTTGATCGTAGCGATCCTTTTATTGAGCTTCTTGATGTCGTCGGTGATCTTCTTCAGGCGCGCAGCGCTTTTAACTTTCTGTCCCTCCCCGTCTTTTTTTACCGCAGGTTTTTTTGCTGTCCCGTCTTCGAGGAACTGGAGGCCGTCGACGATGACATGACCCTGGGTATCCTTGTTGGAAATGACGACGATGGCCGGCTTTTCTTTTTCGAAACGGAAACGCCCCAGAGGGATAAAGAGCCCATCTATGGGTGCTGTCTTCATCTGGTTGACCTGGATCGATTCCACTCCGTCGGCGTGGTGGATATCGACCGGTACCGCCGGGCTGCGGTTGGTTCCCGGGGTGTAGGCCAGGTTGACCTGGTAGTTCCCTGTCCTGGGGAGCTTCACGTTGAAGGTGACGAACTTGACGCCTTTTGACGTATTGCCGTCATGGATGTAGCCCTTGCCGAGGTAAGGCTTGTTGGAGGTAGAATCTGTCCAGTCGCCGGCCTTGTCGGCGGCGGGGTCATCGACAACGATTCCGGGGAGGCTTTTTACAGCGACAGCTCCAGCGGAACTTTTTCCGCGAAGTGTTTTCTCTTCTGACTTGAGCCCGGTGAGCTCTTTTTCAAGCGCCTTGAGATTCGCCGCGACCTCCTTCGCTTTTTTTTCCAGGGGGCCTGGGACAGGCAGCGGGCGCTCGATGAAGCTGGCGACATTGCCAAGTATGAGGAGCTTTGTACTCATGAAGATGCCGGCCAGCGCGTAATAGTCGGCAGTTGGAATAGGGTCAAATTTATGATCATGGCACCTGGCGCAGCCGATCGTCATTCCCAGGAAGGCGCGGCCGATGGTGTCGACCTGTTCGTCGACGACATCGAGTTTCAGCAGGTCCTTGTCCTGGTTCTCGTAATTGTGCGGACCCAGCATGAGGAAACCGCTGGCGACCAGGTTCTCACGTCGTTCCTGATCGCTCTTGTGGGGCAGGAGGTCGCCGGCGATCTGTTCGCGGATAAAGCGGTCGAACGGCTTGTCGTTGTTGAGTCCCCGGATGACATAGTCACGGTAGCGCCATGCGTTTTCGATGGGGCGGGTACGGCCTCCGCCGGTCGAGTCCGCATACCGGGCTACGTCAAGCCAGTGCCGCCCCCAGCGCTCTCCGAAATGAGGAGAATCAAGAAGCTCGTCAACGAGGGCCTCATAGTTTTTGAGGGATGGGTCAGCCGAGAATTTTTCGATGACCCCAGACTTCGGGGGAAGTCCGATGAGATCGAAGTGAAGTCTTCGGATGAGTGAATGTGGCTCCGCGGGCTTAGCCGGCTCGAGCTTCCTGGTTTTCAGCTTGCCGATGATGTAACGGTCGATTCCGGCAAGCTTCTCACCGCCCTCGATCGAGGGTGGGGCGGTCTCCGAGAGTGGAGAATAGGGCCACTGATGGCGAGCCCGTTCCACGTCGATCCCTTCTTTTTCTTTGCGAGCCGCTCCATCGCGAGGATCAGCCGCCCCCTTCTTTATCCAGAGGACGAAGTCGTTGATGACCGCATCGGAGAGCTTGTTCTTTGGCGGCATCTCAAGGTCTTCATACCGCAGCGCGGAGATCAGCAGGCTCTTTTCAGGCCTTCCCGCCACGATGGCAGGTCCGGATTCTCCGCCTTTGAGCAGGCCTTCCCGGGTGTCGAGGAGGAGCTTTCCCTTCAACTTTTTCGATTCGGCCGAGTGGCATTTGTAGCAGCGCTCGATCAGTACCGGCCTGATCTTCTTCTCGAAAAACTCAAGCTCGGCCTGCTGGGCGGCGGCAGGTTCGCCTGCAGCTAGGGCCGGTAAAAGAAGAAGCAGGAACCGGCCGCGTAGCCTTAGGGCGGAGGCCTGGGGCGATGCTCCAGCGGACGACTGGGCCTGGCTGGTATCGGTGCGGCGTGAAGGCATACTCGCCATGTTATTGCCTCGACCCATTATTGTAAAAGGTTGTTGGGATTTTGCCGGATGCCCCGGTCAGCCAAGAAGCTCGCGCATGCGCTCGATTCCAACGGCGAGAACCTCTGCGGGGTCTTTTTCCCACAGGCCGGGGTTGAATAATTCAAGGCTGACCGTGCCATCGTAGCCGATCTCCCTCAGGATCGAGATTTCTCCCTTGAGGTCGATGGGGCCATCTCCAGGCATGACGCGATTCGGGTCGGTCTGGGTTCCAGCGGGCATTTCCGGGTCGGCATCGTCAATGTGGAAATGACTGATTCTTTCGGCCGACAGCCCGCGCAGCTCCTCGATGTCGCCGCCGCTGTTCCAGGTATGAAAGGAATCGATGATAACAGTCGCATCTGGGTCGTTGGCCTCTTCTGCAATACGCTGAGCCTGGTCGAGTCGGCTGACCGAGCCGAAGAAGCTGATATATTCCATCGTTGGCCTGACTCCGGACTGTCTCCCCAGCTCGAGGAGATCGCGGTAGCGCCGACTGATTTGTTCCAGCTCGCATTGCGCTCGAGGTGGAGTGGCTACCACCCAGGGGGATCCAAGCCGGGCGGCCAGCTCCATGCGTCGGCGGGCCTCGTCAAGCATGAGCGGATATTCCAGCTCGGAGGCCTCTCCCCAGCCCCTGAGCGCGATCATGCAGGGAACGATGAGGCCGTGGTCGGCAAGTGCCTTCTCGACATCGCTGACCTCTCCGCCCCGGCCGATATGTTCGTAGATATCGTTGATCCACAGCTCGACCCCCTCGAAACCCGCCTCGGCGGCGAGGCGGATTTTTTCGAGGAGCGGCTGGGGTCTGATCGTGCTGGTGTTCAGGCAGAGCTTGAAAGGCATCAGGATGTCCTCGGGTTTTTCGGCAATGATTCAGAAGGCGCCCAGTCTTGGCGGGGTCGGGTCCATCGTCAACACGCTTCGGTCAAAGGCCTGCTTCAAGAGCTCCAGCTTTCTCTCCTTGTGGGCCGGGTCGTCCCAGAGATTGGTGAATTCGCCTGGGTCTTCTTCCAGGTCATAGAGCTCGCCGACCTCGTCTCCATGGTAGATGGCGATTTTTTCTTTCTCCGTGCGGAGCATGGTTCCGTAGCTGCGCTTATGCGTCCAGGCGTTGTAGTACTCGGAGTATACCGAATCCCTGTGGGTGGAGCTTCCGGCTTCCCCGGTACAGACAGGGTAGAAGGATCGCCCCTGGATCCGGTCAGGAATCTCCAGGCCGGCCGCATCGAGCAGGGTCGGGGAGAGGTCGACCAGCTCGATGAAGGTGTCGGCTCGCTCGCCTGCGAGGATCTTTCCAGGCCATCTCAAGATCACCGGCACGTGCACCACGGCCTCGTAGAAGTGGGGACCCTTGAGGTAGATGCCGTGGTCGCCGAGCATCTCCCCGTGGTCGGACATGAAGATGACGAGGGTGTTGTCGGCCTGGCCGCTCTCCTCGAGCGTATCCAGGATGCGGCCCACCTGGTCATCTATCAGCTCGATCATCGCGTAGTACGCGGCGCAGACCTCGCGCTGGTCAGCCTCGCTCATGCCCGCTACGTGAAAGTAGCCCGGCTCGTTGTGGGCCCATTCGTGGTCGAGCTGCTGGTAGAGGGGCTTGTTCTCGAGCTCGCCCTCCCGGTAGCCCGGCAGGGGCATGTCAGCCGGATCGTATCGAGAGAGATATTCGGCCGGCGGATCAAATGGATGGTGCGGATCGAAGCAATTGAGGCTGAAGAACCACGGTCCTGAGTCAGCCTGCTCCCTGATGAATTCGCAGCACATCTCGGCCGACCAGGTGGTCTGGTGGTATTCAGCCGGAATGCCGTGCTTGACGAATGGGGTCGAGGGGCCGTCGTAGAGCTCATCCCAGGTCTTCCCCTTCGAGCTGAGCCACTGGGTGTAGGCGTTCTCCGGCCAGTCGGGCTGCGGATGGTGGGACCAGTGAAAGACGTCGTAGCCATCGTCGGTTCGTTCTTCGACCCTTCCATCTGAACAGGATGCCAGGTGGAGCTTGCCGGCGAGGCCGCAGGTATAGCCCGCGTCCCGGAACATCTTCGAGATCAGCACCTCGTCGCCCGGAATCGCCTGTCCGTTCTGGCGGCACCTGGTGGTTCGCGGATAGCGGCCGGTCAGGAAGGAGGCCCTGCTCGGGGCGCAGATGGGACTCTGGACGTAGGCCCTGGTGAAGGCGGTTCCATCCCTGACAAGGGAATCGATCGATGGGGTGTTGATGAGAGGGTTACCGAGTGATGCGATCGTGTCGTAGCGCTGCTGGTCCGTGCAGAGCCAGAGGATGTTCGGTTTCTCAGGGGCGGGGTTCATTAACGGGAGCCAGGGCTGGTTTCGATTTTCAGACAGCTCAGAGTACTAACAGGACCGGGCCGCCTGCGCAAGCGGCCGGGCGGCTCAACAGGGTACCCAGCCTGCTTTCTCAGGTCATCAAACGCATTCCTGCCCGCCTCGAACGTCCGCAGGGTCCATATCATGGTACAGGTGATTTGGCGGGGAGATACAGATGGCATCTACCCCCGGGATCGGCGAGGAATTCATCGTAGCTGCCGCGGGGCCTGTCGCCGCGCCTTGAGCAGAAATCCTCGGCCGGTTCAAGGGCGAGCGAACCCACTGCGGGCAGCCCGGCTCCGGGTGCCTCGGGAAGCTGCTCGGCGAACTTTTCCGCGATAAATCCGGTACCGATAATTCCCCGGTTGAGTTTTCCTGACATCGTTCTCCAAGTCGCAGGAAGTGGGCTCTTTCAGCCGATTTTAGAGGGACTCAATGGCATTGATAATTTGTTCAGGGTAGTAACGAAAAACAGAGAAAGGGAACGCTTCTGGTCTATGAGGAGGAGGGCCATTATGATGCTAAGCTTATATTCAAGTGTGAGTTGCGGCCATGGAGCAGGCTTGGATGCGTGAGGTGACACGGCCATGGATGCGTATTTTGGTCAGGGTTCAGGCATCTCGAGAAGAGGGACGGAGACGTCCCTGCTGTTCTGTTGGTACTGAGACTTCCAGGGAGCTTTCAAGGTGAGCGAAGGAACTTCATCCGGAGTGAAGGGTGTCCGGGTACACAAATATGTTCCCGCGGTCGGCCCCCGGCTGAAGAAGCTGCTCTACGCGGTGCTGGGGCTCTTTTCCCTGCTCTTTATCAATGGCGCCTACCTGGTGGGAATCACCCTGGCCGAGTGGTCGAGCGGGGAGACGATCCAGAACTATTTCTATCTCAATATGTTCCTCGTCCACCTCGTGCTGGGGGTTCTCCTGATCCTGCCTTTCCTGGTGTTCGGGATCATCCATATCCGTAATTCACGTGACCGCAAGAACCGGATCGCGGCCAGGGTGGGCTACGCGCTCTTCGGTACCGGGCTCCTGCTGATCCTCAGCGGGGTGTTGTTGACCCGGGTAGAGGGTCTGATCGAGGTCAAGGAACCCATGCTCAGGAGCGTCACCTACTGGGCCCATGTGCTGAGTCCGATTTTCATCATCTGGCTGTTTATCCTTCACCGGCTCGCCGGCCCGAAGATCCAGTGGCGCAGGGGACTCGCACTCGCCGGGGTCGCCGGAGCCTTCGCCGCGGTGATGATCATCTGGCAGTACCAGGATCCTCGCAGATGGGATGAGGAAGGACCCGAATCGGGCACGCAGTATTTTTTCCCGTCGTTGGCCCGAACGGCTACCGGGAATTTCATCCCGGCCGAAACGCTGATGATGGATGGCTACTGCAGGGAGTGCCATGCCGATGCCCATGAGGGCTGGTCTCACAGCATGCATCGATTCAGCTCCTTCAACAACCCGGCCTATCTCTTTTCGGTTCGGGAGACCCGCAAGGCGATGATGGAGCGCGACGGGAACGTCCAGGGGTCGCGCTTCTGCGCCGGCTGCCATGACCCGGTGCCTTTCTTCAGCGGAGCTTTCGATACGGAGAAAGCCTTTGATGACCCAGCTGATGATCTGCAGGGTCACCCGACCGCCCAGGCCGGGATCACCTGCACGGTCTGCCACGCGATCACCAACCTGAACAGTCCGCGCGGGAACTCCGACTACACTATCGAGGAGCCCATGCACTACCCCTTCGCCTCGAGCGGCAGCGGCCTGCTGCGCTGGGTGAACCGCCAGCTGGTGAAGGCCAAGCCGGCCTTCCACAAGAAGACCTTCCTCAAGCCGCTGCACAAGACCCCCGAGTTCTGCGGAACCTGTCACAAGGTGCACCTGCCCGAGGAGCTCAATAAGTACAAATGGCTTCGGGGACAGAATCACTATGATGCCTACCATCTCAGCGGTGTTTCGGGGCACGGGGTGACGAGCTTCTATTATCCGCCGAAGGCCCAGCCGAACTGTAACGGGTGTCATATGCCGCTCGAGAAGTCCGCTGATTTCGCCGCCGGCTATTTTGATTCTACCGGCGACCTGAAGATCCACGGTCACCAGTTCCCCTCGGCGAATACCGCCATTCCTGAGCTCCTTGGACTGCCTGAGAAGGTCAACGAAGCGCATCGGAAGTTCCTCGATGGAGTGATGCGCCTTGATATTTTCGGTATCAAGAAAGGTGGTCAGATCGATGGCGAATTGACAGCTCCGCTTCGCCCGAAGATCCCCTCGCTGCAGCCCGGGGCTACCTACCTGGTGGAGATCGTAATCCGGACAGTGAAGATGGGGCATATTTTCACCCAGGGGACGGCGGATTCAAACGAGGTCTGGATGGATGTTGAACTCAGGAACGGTAAAGAGCGCATGGGAAGAAGCGGCGGCCGGGGAGTGGATGGGGAGGTCGATCCCTGGGCACACTTCGTCAACGCCTATGTTCTTGACCGGGAGGGCAACCGGATCGATCGCCGCAACGCCCAGGATATCTTCGTAGCTCTCTATAACCACCAGATTCCACCGGGCGCGGCTGACGTGATCCACTACAGCTTCAAGGTTCCCGAGGATGCCAGCGGTACGGTGAGCATTGATGCGAAGCTCCAGTATCGAAAATTCGACACCACCTATATGAAGTACATCTACGGCAAGGACCATGTGAATGAGCTTCCGACCGTCACGCTGGCCGTTGACAGCCTGACCTTCCCGGTCGCCGGCAAGGACACGAAGGACATCGCAGACGCCTCAGCGATTCCCGCCTGGCAGCGCTGGAATGACTATGGGATCGGGCTTTTACGCAAGGGAAGCAAGGGCGCCCGAAAGGGCGAGCTGCGCCAGGCGGAGGATGCGTTCAGCCAGGTCGAGAGGCTCGGCCGGGCAGATGGTCCGCTCAATCTCGCCCGGGTCTACGTGAAGGAGGGACGCCTGGAGGATGCCGTAGAGGCGCTCCGCCGCGCGGCCGCTCACAAGGGACTCGCGCAGCCCTGGACTGTGAGCTGGTTTACAGGGATTGTCAACAAGCAGAACGGTCACCTCGATAACGCCATCAAGAATTTCCTCAGCGTGGTGAACACCGAGTTCGAGGGCGCCGCGGAGCGTGGATTTGATTTCGGCGAGGACTACCGGGCGCTCAACGAACTGGGCCAGACCTATTTTGAGCGCGCCAAGCAGGAGCGCGGCGAGGCGGCGAAGAAGGAGCGCGACCGTCTGCTCACCGAGGCGGTGAGCAGGTTCGAGAAGACACTCGCTCTTGATCCGGAGAACCTGACCGCCCATTACAATCTGGCGCTGATCTTTACCCGGCTGGGGGATGACAAGCGTGCGGGCGAACACCGGGCCCTGCACCTGAAATACAAGCCCGATGACAACGCCCGGGATAATTCCGTGGCGACCCACAGGGCGCGGAATCCAGCCGCCAACCATGCGGCCGAGTCGATCGTGATTTATGATCTGCAGAAAGCTGAAAATTACGAATTGAAGGGCGAGACCGGTGGCCGGTAAGGTTTCCCGGGAACCAGGATGACCGAAGAGCAAGAAAGAGAAGAACCCTTTGAAGGCGAGCTCGTGGCTGGCGACGACACCGTCATCCTCCGGGCGCTGAAGATTTCCGCTATTGTCCTGGTGGCTGTTCTGGCGCTCGTCGCTGTTCTATTCTTCGTTCTTCGGCCCAAAAAGATTGAA
>CAUZHA010000020.1:0-46716 GCA_963579555.1 Planctomycetes bacterium UBA1146 | reverse complement strand
CCCGGGGAGGGCTGCCGGTCTTCCCCGAGATCAATATGGAGGTCGCTCTCTCGCCGCGAATGATCCAGTTCTCCCTGGCGCCGGCCTACCAGGCATCTCCCGTCCCCTCCGAACGCAACCGGCGCTCGATCTATGCCTACCGCACCCGCGGCCTCCGCGACCCCCTGATGGAGGTTTTCAACAAGCCCGGATCGGCCGAGTCCTGCGAGGCCCGGGACTCAGCCGCCGTCACTCCGCAGGTCTTCACCCTGATGAACAGCTCCGGAGCCACCCTCCGGTCCATCGCCATGGCGCTGCGCCTGCAAAAAGAGAGCAAGGAGCTTCACGGCCAGATCGCACGAGCCTTTCGCCTCTCCTTCAGCCGCTATCCAGGCCAGGAGGAGACGGAGGCGCTGCGGAAGCACTATCACGAAATGGTCCAATACCATCGCGGCGTCAAGCCCGGGCGCGTGTCTTATCCGACCGCGATCATCCGTTCGCTGGTCGAGGAATTCTCCGGCGACCCATTCGAATACACGGAGAAACTGACCAGCTACACCGACTACACCTACGATAAAACCGCCGCGGATGTCTCCCCCGAGACCCGGGCCCTTGCCGACCTCTGCCTGGTGCTGCTCAACTCCAACGAATTTATCTATGTCTACTGATATGAAAAGATCGCTTCTGCACACCGCCGGCCTCCAACGCCGCGAGTTCCTCTACGGCCTGGGAGCATCGCTCGGCTCCGTGGCCTTCGCGGACCTCATCGCAGGAGAAAACATAGCCTCCGGCCCCCTGGCCCCGAAGAAACCTCACCATCAGCAGAAGGCCCGGGCCGTCATCATGCTCTTCATGGAGGGCGGCCCCAGCCATATAGATACCTTCGATCCGAAACCGAAGCTCGACGAGCTGCACCTGAAGGGCTTCGTGAACGCGGATGACAAGCTCTCCGGCATGGGGAATGGCTCACGCTTCTACGTCAAGAGTCCCTATAAGTTCCGCAAGGCAGGAAAAAACGGGGTCTCGATGTCTGAGCATTTCCGGCACATGGCCGATCCGGCGGTAGCCGACGAGCTCTGTGTCTACCACGGCTGCCAGGCGGAATCGGTGAGCCATCCCACTGCGCTCTACCACATGAACACCGGGAACCGCTTCGGAGGAGACCCGGCGCTCGGAGCCTGGACCAATTACGGCCTGGGCTCAATCAACCAGAACCTGCCCGGCTACGTGGTGATGTCAGAGCTGGCGGATCCCCAAGGCGGCAGCGGCAATTGGAGCAACGGCTTCCTGCCGGCCCACTACCAGGGCACCCAGCTTCGCTCGGAAGGATCGCCGATCCTCGATCTTGCCCCGCCAGCATGGAAGAGCCGCGAGCACCAGCGCCGGAATCTCAACATCCTGAAAAAGCTCAACCAGACCCACCTCGAGGACCATCCGCAGCACCGGGACCTCGCCGCCCGCATGGAAAACTACGAGCTGGCCTACCGCATGCAGATGGAGGTCCCCGGGATCCTCGACATCGGCAAGGAATCAGAAAAGACCCGTGAGCTCTACGGCCTCGACGATAAGGAGACGGAGCCCTTCGGCCGCAAGTGCCTGCTGGCACGGCGCCTCGTCGAGAAGGGGGTGCGGTTCATCCAGATCTTCTCCGGCGGATGGGATTCGCATGATTTCATAAAGCGTGCCCACCGCCAGCGCATCTACTCGGTCGACAAACCGATCGCGGCGCTCATTCGGGACCTCCGCCAGCGCGACCTGCTCGATGAGACCCTGGTCATGTGGACTGGAGAGTTCGGCCGCACCCCGGACAACTCCAGGCGCGGCGGCGAGGTCGCCCTCGGCCGCGACCACAATGCGAAGGCCATGGCGATGTTTTTCGCAGGGGGAGGCACCCGGCCGGGACAGGTCGGCGCCACAGATGAGCTCGGCAACACCGCGGCCGAGGTTGTCCACCCGATCCGCGACGTCCATGTCACCCTGCTCAAGCTTCTCGGCCTCGACGACAACAAGCTCACCTACTTCCACGGCGGACGCTACAAGCAGCTGAGCCAGTTCGGCGGGCAGGTCATCAAAGAGATCGTTGCCTGAAGATTATTTTCCTCTGAAGGAGGCTGCCGGATGAACAACAAGCCACTCTTCCTCTTGACCTTGATCCTGCTTACCCCGGTGTTCCTTGATTTCGAGGCAGGCGCGCAGGATCGAAAGAAAAAAACCAACGGGCAGCAATGGGAATACCTCGACAATGGAGTGCTTCGCATCGGGGTCGACAAATCCCGTGGGGCCTGCATCGGTTATCTCGCCGAGAGTAAAACAAAACGAAACCTGCTGAATAACAACGACGAGGGCCGTTTCATCCAGCAGTCCTACTACGGAGCCGTTGATGGTTCAATGTGGAACGGCAAGCCCTGGGTCTACAACCCCGTCCAGGGCGGGCATTGGAAGGGCAAGAGATCTCGCTTGCTGAAGTTCAGCAGGGACGAAAAAAAGAGAACCATCTCGGCAAGAATCGAACCCTTGAGCTGGGCCAGCGGAGTGGCCTGCCCGGAAGCCATTATGGGAGTCACGATCTCCCTGGACGGCCCGCTGGCGCGGGTCCGCTTCCGCATGGACTACACCGGCAAGGACCAGTCTGTCGTCAGGGACCAGGAGATGCCCGCTGTTTTCGTTGACGCAGAGCTCCCCAACCTCGTTTATCCAGACAGCGGCAAGCTGAAACGCCGGGTGCCCGGCTGGCCGAACGAGCGCGGCAAGGCCCCGGAAAACTGGGTGGCCTACCTCGACGGCAAGGACTGGGGAATCGGCATCTACACACCCGGCACCGAGATTTTCACCTGCTACCGATTCAAGGGTGACGGAAAAACCGGGCCGACAGGATCGGCCTGCTCCTACGTCGCCCCCCTGCGAAGGTTCTCGCTGCAGAAAGGCCTGGTCGTCGATTACGAAGTCTTTCTGACCATTGGATCACTTGCCGAGATCCGCAAGCGCTTCGCCGCGCTGAAACCCTTACCTCGAAAAAAACATCAGCGGGAATAAAAGGAGGCTTCCATGAGCGGAGGATCGAAAATCTCCCTTCTGCTGGGACTCACAGGCCTCGCCCTGACGGGCCTGTTTTTCTTCGGGGTGTTCCTGTCCGGAGAAGAGCTGGCTGCTGTCGATATCTGGAAACGAAATGAGTCCATGTCAGCGAAGGAGACCCTTGCCTGGAGGAAGAACCCCGAGGCCTACACGGCGCACTCGATGGAGATCACGCCCGAGATGAACCCCGTCTCCATTTCGATTGCCCACTGGAGCAAAGCGACGAGTTTCCCGCGCTCCAGTAAATTCACCCTCGCGGTTGAGGATTCCACCGGTCGACCCGTTTTAAATAAAGAGATCGGGCTCTCGCAGAAAAAAGACGAGGGCGGTTCAGGTACGGTCATCTTCGAGTGGGCATCCGACACCCCCGCCATCAACCTCCTGAACGACTATCTCGAGGTCGTCGAGGCCGGCACCTGCACCTTCCACATCAAGCCCGGAGAACCCCAGGCAGGAAACCACACCAGGCTGCAGCTGCGGCTGCGTAAGCGGGCTACCCGTCCCCAGTGGTGGATGCTCATCGCCGGGTTCCCGCTGGTGTTTATCGCTGTCGGCACCTTCATGTTCTCCGCCCTGGCACGGATGAATCGGGCTCTCAAAGACCGGCCCGGGACGGGCAGAAAGGAATGAGGCTTACTTTTCCGATTCGCCCAGGCACAGGACCTCACCCGAGAGGGTGCTCAGAAAGACCCTGCCCGAAGCGATCGCGAGCCCGTCCCACATGGGCGCCGGAACCTGGCGTTCGGCAACCAGGGCCCCCTTCGTCGTGTCGAGAACCTTGAGGCGACCATCCTTGTGAACGGCATAGAGTCGACCATTGGCCGCCAGCGCCATGGCGTGTATGTCGTTGTAGAGCTGGGTGCCGTATTTTACGGTTTTCGGTTTCTTGTCGGCCTGCGTGAAAGCATCGACGATCCACTTCGCGCCGGCGGCGACTCGGTGTGTCCTGAAAGGCTTCTTTCCACCCCTCGCATCGCGCCCTGCCTGCCAGCCGGTGATCCACTTGCCGTTGAATTTCTTCAGGGCCACGGCATCGAAATCACGACGGAAGATATCGGTGCTGCCGTTGAGCTCCCCGTAAACCTCTCCATCGCGGAAGACGACCAGGGGCCTTCGCGGAGCCTCTCCCTTGAAACGATCCTGGTGCCGGGCCCCGTAGGTCCAGGAGCCCCGAGGGACCCAGACAGCCCCGCCGCCGGTATCGAGCCTGGCGAAGGCGTTCCATTCATCAACGGAGACCAGCTTGCCAGCGCTCGAGATGATCCAGCGGGACATGGCGATACCCTCGCCCTCTTCGTGGATGATGTCGACAGGATCGAACTCGAGTCCCGAATTTTCGTAGAACCCCTTGTAGGGGTTCTTGCCGGTCGGATCCCCCTTCTGCGGCATCTGGTCCAGTCGATGAACCCAGCGCTTCTCTCCGCTGAGGGGGTCGACCGCAAACACCAGGACTCCGCCGTCGGCGAGCTGCTGGCGACCGGCGACGAAATAGGCCGTATCCTGCCTGACCAGCACGGAGCCGGGAACCGGCCAGGGGCTCTCGACCTGCCCATAGGCGACGATCCGCTCGTCGACAGGAGCTGCGCGGAACTCCCAGGCAAGCTCTCCCGAGTCGACTCTCAACGCGTACACATAACCGGCATGACAACCGAATAGGGCCAGGCCCCGGTAGATTGTAGGAGGCGTATCCACCCGGCCCCGGGCCGTGTAGCGCCACAGCTCCTTGCCGCCCCCGACCGAGAGAGCGATCACCTCATGCGCGTCGGGCCTGGCAACAAAGACCCTCCCGCCGGAGACTACCGGCGCGCTGATCGGACCCTTGACGTAAGGATTCTCCTCCCAGTCAAAAAGGATCGGGCCGCCGGGGAGAGCTGCTGGACCGGTGAGTTTCGCGGTCCACCTGGTGTCGAGGGCCAGGGGGCCGGCGCTGCCGGAGCTGCCGCTACGCCAGCGGTCGCCTCGATAGGTCGGCCAGTCATCCGCCGTGGCCTTCGCCGCCCCGGGGTCAGCCGAGACCTTGCCCCTTACCAGGGGGAACCTGATTTTCTCGATCGGCAGACGCACCGGATTATTGGGCTCAGGCGAGGCGGGTGCCATAGCAACAAAGCCTCTCAGCATGGGCCAGCAGGTGCAGTGCTTCGGGGTGGTGTAGATCAATCCGTTGGCTGGAACCCAGCCGCCCTCGCGAGAGCAGTTCGCCTTGGTGATGGGGTTCACCTCGACCTTACCGGTCTCCATGTTGGTCAGATCCAGCACGCCCGCGAAAACGTACTTCGGTGTGGCCACTGGCGGGAAGCAATGGGCCATGCCGGCGGAGTGGGTCTTGAGAACCTTTCCCGTCTTCGGATCGAGTGCCGACACCTGCACGGGAACCCTGGTCTCCTTGACCTTGCCGTCCTTCCTGGGAGCAGTGTTCTCCCTGCCCCCATGCAGCAGCCAGAGGTCGTCGCCGGAGAACATCGCGCGCGCCTGGCGCTTATGATTCATCCCCGGGGAAAAGTTCTTCTCCCAGGTAAGCTTACCTGTCTCTGAGTCCAGAAGATGGATCCCGTTGCCGAGGTTGTGATCACTCAGAGATGAGACCTCGTAGACCACCTGGCCATCGTGCATGACGGTCCGGTAGACCTTTGGAAGCCACCCAAAGTCCGTCCTGTTCCACTTCAGCTCGCCCGTGTAGAGATCGACGGCAAAGGCCTCCACCGGATCGCCGCGCTTGGGCCGACCGGAAATATACGAGACCGTCTTGCTCTCCGCCGCGAGGTTCCTGGCATCGCCGGCCTTTCGTTCCCAGAGCTGCTTGCCCGTCTCGGCGCTGAAGGCGCGCACCCCCCTGCTGCCACCGACAAGGACGACATCCAGGTGCTGGATGAGCTCAACCGAGCCCTCCGTTCCCGGGTACTCCTGGACAACTTTTCCTGTCGCAGCATCCAGGGCGGTGACCTTTCCCTTGACGAAGGCGAAGAGGTACTTTTCGGAGGCCACCGGACGTGCCCTGTTATAAGACAGTCTCGGAAGGTTGAACGAGGGGTCGTTCAGCTTGCCCTTCATAAGGTCCCGATGCCACAGGCGCAGACCGTTGAAGCTGTCGCGCGCGAGGACGCCGCCATAGAAATTACGGCCTCCATCGGTGATGAGGCCCTCCACTTCCGACATGGCCGCGGCAACCCAACGAACCCGCTCGGGAGGCCCCACAGCGGTATCGAGCGATACCGCGTTTCCATCGGCGGCATGCCTCGGGTGCGACCAGGTGTCCATGTTTTTCGGCCACGGCTTGCGGGCAGCAAGGGAACCATCCTCCTGCTTTTCAATGCTCTCGAAACCGGCCTTCTTCAGCATCTGCGAATCGACCCCTGAGTCGTTGAAAACGACAAGAGCCGCCAGGGGTGTGAGGACCCGGAAAATTTCCGCAAGAGCGACCTTCCCGGGGGAACGAACGATGACCGCGTTCACCAGGTTCTCCGAATACGGCAGCCGCCCGGAATCCGTAAGCGTCTCGGCAAAGACGAGGCCGTAGATCCCCGAAGCCTTCAGGGACGCGCGCGCTTTCTCTACGCCCGCCGGGTCGGAGCCCAGCAGGTGAACGATGTACCTGCCTGTCCGGCCCAGGCGAAGAGCGGCATCTGTGTCCCCTGTTCCGAGCTGAACAACAAGCCCGCCATGGACATGCCCGATGGTATGCTGCCCCTCAGCGACGGAAACCCCCGCGCCTGCCGTGAGGACAGCGCACATTAAAAACGTCAAAGTCAGTATTTTCATACCTTCAGGGTATTGGATGGGCGATAGCGCGTCAATCAGCACAATCCCGGCAACCCTGGCCCCAGAAGTCCATCACCTGGCTTCCTGAATAAACCGGATGAGATCGGCCAGGTCTCCGGGAGAGAGATTCCGCTCGAGGCCGTTCGGCATAAAGGAAGTTCCCATCGACCTGAACTCGACGAGGTCACCGCGAAGAATGTCCATCTTCTTCCCATCCGCCCCCACCAGGCTGAGCTGTGTTCCAGTCTCGCTCGTGACCATGCCGGAGAAGGTCCGTCCATCCCGGGTCGCCGCGGCGTAGAGGCCAAATCGCGCCTCCACCGCGGCATTTGGATCGATGATCGACTGCAGGAGAAACTCCCCGGTCTTGTTGCTGAGGGCGGCCAGGTTCGGGCCTGTCTCCCGGCCGAGACCGCCGAGCTTATGGCAGGCCGCGCAGATCTTCTCGAAGGTCGCGCGGCCCCTGCCTCCGTCCCCCTTCAGCCCGAGGGCTGGGCGATATTTTTTCAACACCGCCAGTCGATCGGGTGAGGCCGGCAGCAGCTGTTGAACGCGCTTCTTGATCCCGGGTCCCAGGGCTCCCAGGCGCTGGCGAGTGGAGCTGTCCAGCTCTCCCGGTTTGACCACCCCCCCCGCGACAGCATCCAGCAGCCCCCCGGCCCACTCCTTACGTCCCAGCGCCCTCCCCAGGATCTCCGCTCGCAGCCCCGGTCCGTATCGAGGCCAGCCTTCAAGCAGCGGCTTGAAGCTGGAGACTCTGCGTACCGCAGCGGCCTGGACAGCAGAGGGCTCAGAAGCGCCGAGCAGTTTCAGCACAGATATTTCTGCTCGCCCGGGGACACGGTTGAGCAGGGCGATCGCCGCAACTCGCAACTCCCCGGAGACGCTGCGATCGAAGGCCATAGCCTCGGCTATTTCAACAGTCTTCAGCACCGCGGGCGGCGCTGAGCTTGGATCCGCCTTCTCCAGCCAGGCGCTGGTGAGCCTCAGCTTGTCCCCGGCCTCCGCTCCCGGCAGGTAGCGCCCCAGGAGTTCAGCGGCCTCCGCGCCTTTCTTCCAGGCAACCGCCTGGCCTGTCAACCTGGCGAAAAGCGCCGGGGATTCCAGCGATGACTCCAGGGCTGACACCACGTTTTTCGAATCCAGGGAGCTCATCGCGGCGGCAGCGACCCAGGGGTCCCTGTCGGCGGCCAGCCTGGCGATATCAGCCCCATCCCTGGCCGAAACAGCCAGCTCGAGACGTACTGCCGGATCGCTGTCTTCAAACCCGGCAAGGAGGGATGGAGCCATCGCCGCGCTGAGACGAACAGCCTGCCTGCGCACACCGGGCTCCGAATCCTTCAGGGCTACCTCAAGAGTGGGAGCATCGAGCTGACCGATCCCATCGAGCGTGCACAAGGCATGGAGCCTCCCCAGGGCGACCCGGCTCGCCCGGACCAATCGTCTCAACTCGCCAGCCACTTTGCCCTCGCCGCTTTGAACGAGCTGCTGCTGGGCCGTATCCCGAACCCAGCCGTTAGGATGCTCCAGGTAGTTAACCAGCTCCGCTGGAGCGGAACCGCTCAACCTCGGCCATGCACGGGGCCCGGATTCGGCGGGAAATACCCTGTAGATCCTTCCATGCTTCTCTCCATGGCGGAAATAGGGCCGCAGCTCATCCTGTCCATTTTTTGGAAGCCACTGCGGGTGCTCGATCATGTAGCGGTACATATCGACCACCCAGAGCGCTCCATCGGGTCCTGTCCGGGCCATGACCGGACGGAACCAGCGGTCCTTCGAGGCGAGGAAGTCTACCTTGCTCTCTGCCGGATCACGCCTGGCCGCGAAGGTGGGGCCTTTGCTGAAGATAATATTGTGCTGCACGACATTGTGAAAAGGCTCGCAGGTAAAGGCGTGGCGCTCGCTGCCGCGGGGGAAGAGGAGCTCGTCGCGATAGACCATGCCGGAGCAGGCGGAGGTGAAGCGGCCGGACTGCTCGAAGGAGTGAAATCGTTTCTGCGGCGACTTGGCGGTGTAAACACGCGGGTTTGACGGCGTCACCACCTGGTTCTTCGGATTGGGTGATACGAAGTAGGGGTTCCTGCGCAGATGATGGTCGCGCAGAACATAATGCCAGAGCGGATGGCTGTTCTGAACACCGAACCAGTTCCCCCAGTCATCACGATTCCTGCCGAACTGCGAGGGGCCTGACTGCGGGTCCAGCAGCCCCGGCCCGGGACGAATACGGAAATCCCGGCTTCCAAGCACGATGGTTTTCCCTGTCCTCACAGAGGTGATCTTATTGCCCCTGGCGTAGCCTCCATGATGGGCCCCGCTGGCGCAGTGGATCCAATTGTCGAGCCCCCACCGCAGGCCATTCACCCGCAGCTGCTGGTTGCCCTCTGAAAACCCCTTGTAGAGGACCTCGCGAACATCGGCCCTCCCATCACCGCTTGTGTCACGGGCAAAGAGAACTTCAGGAGCCGCGGTAACAAGGACGCCATCCTTCCAGGCCATGACGCCGGTCGGGAAATTCAGCCCATCGAGAAAAACGACCGACCTGTCATAGCGGCCGTCGCTGTCGGTGTCCTCCAGGAAACGAACCCGGCCCCCCGCCTTTCCCTTGCCGTCGACACCCAGGGGATAGTCTGCCATCTCGGCGACCCAGAGCCTGCCATCCGCGCCCCAGTCGATAGCCACGGGGTCCATCACCAGCGGCTCGGCCGCGACAAGCTCGATCCTCAACCCTTCGCGGACATGAAACGCCGCAAGCGAGGCCTCCTTCCCGGTCGCCCGGATAGAATCATCGGGCTCTGCCCCCCCGGCTATGCCCGGCAGGAAGAAGAAGCCGAGAGCCAGGACCGCGGCGGAATAATAGCGTGGGACAGTTGAACCCATGCCGGTCAGAGTATTAGACACGCCCGCGCGCATCAATCAGCAAGGCTGTAGCAGCGGATTTCCCTGTCATTACGAAGGTAGATGCTGCGATTGGCGAAGGCGGGGTGAGACCAGACCAGCAGTCTTCTGCCGACCCTGTGCGTTGGCTCGATCAACTTCGCGCGGCTGAGCTCCTCGTAACCGGCAGGACTGAGCCTGGCGATGACCAGCTCCCCGAGATCATTGGCGAGAAAAAAACGGCCTCCGTTCCGCACCGTGAAGACATTCGCCCAGCTTGCAGGCCTGCCGCCGGTCGACGGAGCGAACGTACTCCAGAGCTGCTCCCCATCAGATAGCCGGGCGCAGAGATACTTCCCTCCCTGCCCACCAGCGTAGACGTGTCCGGACCGGATGACGGCCGTATTGAAAACGCCGCCTATACCGCGCCGGGAGCTCCCCCTCCAGGCCACCCTCGCCGAGTCTCCATCTTCGGCCACCTCGATACAGGCAGACACCCGGTTGTAGCTCATCACAAAAACACGTCGCCCCTCCACAACAGGCTGCCCGACCGACATACCGAAGGTCGGCTTGATAGCGACCGACCAATACACCTTGCCTGTGGTCGGATCGAGGGCCTCCACCGCATCTCCATGCCAGATGAGCAGCTGTCGTCTTCCTGAGATCCTGTGGATCACCGGGGGGCAATAGCCGGGCTGCGCCGCCGACAACGCCCGCCAAAGCTCCCTGCCTGTCAACTTGTCGAACGCCACACAGACGCTGCCCTTGCCGCCAACGATGCAGATCAGCTGGCCTGCTTCCACAAGAGGATGAGCGGCCGTCCCCCACTCGGGGATCTCGAGTCCATAGTCCTTCTTGAGATCTCTCGTCCACAGCACCTTCCCATCCTTCGTCGAAAGACAGAACAGGTTACCCTCCGCGCCCAGGACGTAGACCCTGTCCCCATCAACGGTCGGCGTCGCCCGCGGACCGATGGCGTAGATAGCGACGGTGGTATAGGGGCAATTCCATTCATGCGCCCAGAGCTTTCGGCCATCGGATTCGGCCAGGCAGACCAGCCTCTCTTTGCCCGGCAGCAATTTACGAAGAAAGTTTTCGTTCCGTGGAGGTTTTCCTTCATGAAGGATCTTCGCCTTCCCTGGATCAAGTTCAGCGGCGACCCGGTCCATGACAAAAACTCTTCCATCGGCTACTGCGGGACCCGAATACCCCCCACCAAGCGGCGCCTTCCAGCGCAACCTTGGCCCCTTCTCCGGAAACTTCTCGATAATCCCCTTCTCACGCCAGACCCCGTCCCTTTGGGGACCGAGCCATTGGGGCCAATCGTCCCCATGAGCCACTGTCGTGGAAAATCCACCGAGCGAGGCGAGCAGGAGGAGAAAGCTCAAGGCATGAAGAACCATAGCCCGCACCCGGAAGCAGCCGGGAAACGACCGATCAGAATATGGGCAGAGGCTCGCCATCGCAGATCGGGAAGGGGCGCCCCAATTGGTCGTGCAGCTCGGCATGATGGTCGATCCCCATGGCCTTGTAGACGGTGGCGTGGAAGTCGGCCGGGGTACAGGCCTTCGACCCGGGGCTGGCTCCCATCGAATCGCTCGAGCCATACACCTGGCCGCCGGGAATTCCCCCGCCGGCAAGCACCATGGAGTAAACACCGGGGTGATGATCCCGTCCTCCATTCCCATTGATCTTCGGGGTGCGGCCGAAATCCGTGAGGAAGACCACGAGGGTTTCATCGAGCATCCCCCGCATCTCGAGATCTGTCAGGAGAGCAGAGACCGCGCGGTCGAAAACCGGTAGAAGCCTGTCCTTCATCTTCGGGAAGTGGTCTCGATGCGTATCCCAATTATCCCCGCTGCCACCAGCGAGGTCGCCGGCGGAACAAAGCGCCTGGACGACCGGAACACCGGCCTCGACAAGACGTCTTGAAAGCAGGAGCGTCTGGCCACAAACATGATCGCTGTACATGTCGCGGATCCGGGAGTCCTCCTGCTCAAGGTCATAGGCCTCCCGCACGGGAGAGTCCAGGAGCATGTCGACCGCCATCTTGTGGAAATGGTCCTGCTGGTCATACTTCTCATGAACTCCAATTGCCTGCGAGCTTCCGGCGCCAGCCGTCTGCTCCAGCTGCCCAAGAAGGGTTCGCCGGCTGGCGACCCGTCCCTTTTCAACGTTAAGCTTGAGCTTGAGTTCCAGATCGTTATAGCGGGTAACTCCACGAAAAGGAGTTCCCGCGGGTGTTCGAATGAGAACCGGATCGTAGTTGTAGCCCAGCCAGCCCCCATCATCGCCGGCCATGAGCCCCCCATTGTCATACATCGAGTAAGGCATCCGGATGGCTCTGGGCGTACCAGACCGGGTCTCCTGGAAGCGTGACACCATGGCCGTAAGCGATGGCCAGTTTGTCCGCTTGCCGGCCTTGATGCCCACAGGCTGATGCCCGGTGAGGCTGATGTACATACCGCCCTGGTGCGCCCCCTGGTTGTGATGGACCGACCTGACGATGGCCAGCTTCTCGGAGTGCTTTGCCAGCAGCGGAAGGTGCTCGCAATACTGGATGCCCGGCGTAGCCGTAGGAATCGCCTTGAACTCTCCCCGAACATCGGAGGGGGCATCCGGCTTCGGATCAAAAGACTCGTAATGGCTCATGCCGCCCCAAGTATAGATCACGATACAGGACTTGGCCTTAGGCGCGCTGGCGATAGCCTGGGATTGCAGCTTCAGAACCGTGGGCAAGGTCAGCCCGGCGACACCGATGCTCGATCTAAGAAAACCTCGCCGAGAATAATTCAGGTTCATCATAGCTGCAAATTACCTGCGGTTAAAACGGAACGATCCCCAAGGATATTGTACTGAGCCCACCGGCTGACACAAGTCCCTTGCTCTTCAACGGCCCCTGAAGCGGCCTATTTCTTGCGGAATAACCGCAATTCCGCGTTTTTTCGTGGTTCTGAAGTATCCCAGCGGCTTGTCTTTCTCATCGGTTATCAGCCAGCTGGCGCTCGAAAAGGTGTTCTGATTCCGGGTGCCGCCAGGGTCAAGTTCCCCGTAAAACCTCAAACCGCCGCCGTATTCGACCCAGTAAATCTTCACTTTGACAGTCTTCTTGTTCTGGATCACCAGCTCCGTCCCTGAGCCCGGGACCGACCTGGGAGGAAGCTTGCCGGGAACCGCCAGCCACTCGAGGTTTTCACTCGGCCGTGGCCAGTTGTCAGTGCGAAAGGGACTCGCCGGAATACCATCCCGGTTGTAAAGGTTCGCTCTCGCCGGATTCATGGCAAAGCCATACCGAACAGCAACCGGCTTCGGAACATCCGCCGACCTGACGACGACGGTGTCTCCATCGATGGCCGCCTCCGCCCAGAACCACTTCTTATCATCCCCGGCGACAGAGAAGTGCTCCAGCTTGCCGTCCGTGACCTCGGATGTGGGCTCAAGGCCGTTCTTCCTGCCGACCATCAGGCCCTTGCCGACATGGTAGAAGGACAGTCGAATCGAGTCTCCCTCGAGCTTCTGACTCCTGTAGAGCGGCCCGGCTGGAACAAGCCTCTTCCTGCCGTAGGTCTGGTGCAACGCCCACTGGGCCAGGCGCCAGCCAACATCCTGCTTGTTCCTGGGGTGAATGTCATTGGCGGCGCCGATATCGGTGATCACGGCCATCCCGGTTCCGGGGATATCCAGCGCCCGGACCTGGGCTTCCCGGAGCTTGGCCCAGCCATCCCCTCCAACCGGTTTCCTGTTTTCTTTCTGAAAATTGGCGAGCTGCACCCAGTAAAAGGCGAGGTCCTTGTTCTGGAAGACCTTTCGCCATCCCTTCACCAGGGCATGCTTCTTGTGATAGTAGCTCGTTCCCTCATTGCCGTTCGACTCGCCCTGATACCAAATACCTCCCCGCATCGCGAAGGGAGCAAGCGGATGAACCATCGAATTATAGATCGCCGAGGGGGAGCCTCCGCCCACCCCGGTGGATGCCACGTACCGTTTCACCTCGTAGGCAAGGCTCGACAGCTCAGGAACCGCTTCGAAGCCCTCCAGTGGAACCCAGGGCTCTATGCGGGTTCCTCCCCAGTTGGAGCCAATGAGTCCTACCGGCACCCCGAGCTCCCTGCGAAGCCGGCGGCCGAAGAAATAACCGACCGCGCTGAAGCCGCCAGCTGTCCGCGGCCCGCAGACCTTCCAGCTCCCCGCCCCCTTTTCCCGGGGAAGAGGACTGGTCGTATGCCCGGGAACATCGAACAGCCTGATGAGAGGATGGTCGGAGGCCTCGACCTCTTCTTTCGCCCTCATTCCCTGGCTCAGCCTCCACTCCATATTCGACTGCCCGGAACAGATCCACACTTCGCCAACAAGGATATTTTCAAGCGTTATCCTATTACCGCCCCGGATGGCGAGGCTGGCCGCCGCGCTGCTCGCCTTGAGAGGATCAAGCTTCACCATCCACCGGCCAGCGGAGTCCGCCCTGGCGGTCTTTGACTGGCCTGCAAAGGTGACCGTGACCTTCTCACCTTCCCCGGCCCATCCCCACACCGGAACCGGTAACCCACTTTGCAGAACCATGCCGCTGCCGAGGACACGGGGCAGGGTTACATCCGCGGCAAGCGGCGCGGGAAAACCCAGCGCGCCAAGAGAGACCAGGAAAGCCGCAATTACGGAAAATTTCATCAGGTTTACCGGGGTTGAACAACGAGGATGAATAAGAGGAGGAGGACCTGGACGCTCAGGCCTTTGGTATCACGGCTTTTCCAAGCTTCAGGGTCGTCCGAAAATACCCCAGGGGTTTTTCTTTCTCATCAGTTATCAACCAGGTTGCATCAGAGAAGGTGTTCTGAACCCGGGTGCCGCCGGGATCAAGCTCACCGTAAAGCCTCAGCCCACCTCCGTATTCTACCCAGTAGATCTTCACCTTGATGTCCCTCTTGTTCAGGAAGGTGATCTCAGTACCCGTTCCGGTGACGGATCTAGGAGGTTTCTCGTCTCCTGCCACGATCCATTTCAGATCCTCGCTGGGACGTGGCGGCGGCTTCGGAATGGCGACAATCTTGCTCAGGTCAATTCCACGAACGATCCGGCAGGACGGCAGTGCCTTCTCCAGCTGATCGACTCCCTCGTCGGTAACGCCGGTCTGCCAGAGGTAGAGCTGCCTGAGCTTCTTGAGGCCCGCAAGGTGAGCAAGGGTCTTGTCTGTGATCCTGGTGTTGTACAGATTCAGGTACTCCAGGTTGACGAGGCCCGCGAGATGGGATGTTCCGGAATCATCCACCGCGGTCCTCTCGAGATGCAGCCGGTTCAGGCTGGTGAGCCCCTTGAGATGAACCAGCCCGGAGCTGGTGACCTTGGTATCCCTGAGATTAAGCCTGACGATATTTTTCAGGGCCGCCACCCGGGCGAGACCCTCATCGGTGAGAGATTTCCCGGTCAGCTGAAACTCAACCTTCCAGGCTTCCTCCGCGCCCCCGGCCGGGCGCACCTGGCCTCCAATTTTTCTGATTGCCTGTACCTGCTCGCTATCGGCAGCGAGGCCGGCACCACAGGCCGCGAAGATGACACCAAGAAACAGCGCCGTAGCTGACATTGTTGAAGGCGACTCAAAAATAATTTTCATGGTCTCCCCAAGGGTTGAATCTGGTTAAACAAACCGCCTCAGAGGCAGGGGGGAATTAAAATGATCCGGGATGCCCCCCGACCTTTCAAAATCGAATTGCGGCCTTCGCCCATCGCAAACACCACCTGTATTCTAACGATTCCTCCCACGAGGTGAAATAGCCAACACCTTCCGACCTGTTGATCAACCGCGGGCCCCGTGTTACTGTCGATTCCTCGTGGCGAGCCTCCGCCTTCACAAGTACAGCCCCAACCCCGGACGGACCCGACCATGAAATACACAGTCCTCAGCACTGCCGCGCTCCTCATAGCAACAGCCATCTCAGCACCTCCCTCCAGCTTGCTGGCCGCCGACAACCTTGGTGTTGGGGCGGGTCCCGTAAAGGGAGCCGAGGTCATTCTCGATGGATCGCGGAAGATGCTCGATGAAAAGTGGACCTACTGGAAAGGCCCCCGCTTCAGCTCTTCCCTGCCGATCAAGTGGAAGGTGGTTGACGACCCCGTCGATGCCGGCAAGAAGGCTGTCCAGACCGACGACCCCGCCGCGCGGGGGGGACGTTACGGTACAGCCGATGTCGTCACCAAGAAAAAATACCGGGACTTCCGGCTTCACATCGAGTTCCTGGTCATGAAGAAGCGCGGCAACAGCGGCGTCTACCTGCAGAACCGCTACGAGATCCAGGTGCTTGATGGCGACAAGACCAAGCACGGCATGGGAGCCGTCATCAACGAGACCGAGTCCCCCTACCACGCCTACAATGGCGTCGGAAAATGGAACTCGTACGACATCGTTTTCCGGGCAGCGCGCTTCAAAGATGGCAAGCTCAGCCGCAAGGCGCTCGTCTCGATGTACTTCAACGGGAAAAAAGTACACACCAACGTCACCATCAACAAGGTCTGGGGCGGCGCCAACTCCGGCCTCGACGGAGGCAACAGAGGCGGCGCGGGAATCACCGACGTCCCCGGCGGACTCAAGCTGCAATGCGAAGGCCATGACGTGCGCTACCGCAATACCTGGATCAAGGAGCTCGACCTCAAGAAAGCCGATACGGACTTCTGAGGCGCGCGAGGGACAGAGACAAGGACCCATGGCAACGCAGCGCGACATTCGACGCCTACGCTCGCTGAAGACCGGCAAGGGAAGGCGTGAGTGGAGCCGATACGCAGCCGAAGGCGTCCGGCTGCTGGAGGAATCGAGGCGGTACAAGGTAGATCCCGAGACCCTGTACTTTGACCCGGCCTCCGTGTCGGACCGCGGCCGCCAACTCGTAGCGGACCTCGAGGCTCGCGGCATTCCCTGCGAAGAGCTCGCCAAAAGCCAGCTCGAGAGCGCGGCGGACACGAGGACCCCGCAGGGGCTGATTGCCGTGTTCAGGCACCCGGACATCCCTCTCGATTCACTGAGCACCTGCCGTCGCCTGCTCATCTGTGACGGAATTTCGGACCCCGGAAATGTCGGCACGTTGATCCGTTCGGCCCAGGCCTTCGATTTCGAGGCGGTCCTGCTCACCGAAGAATCGGCTGATCCCTACTCGCCCAAGGTCGTACGCTCGACGGCTGGGGCCATCTTCGGCCTTCCCGTCGTCAAGACGAGCCTCGATGACTGCCTGGCCTTCCTCAAAGGCACCGAGCACACGCTGATTGTCAGCGATCCGGTGGCCAAGCAGGATGCGGAACTTTTAGCTGGGCTTACCCGCCAGAGTCCGCTGGCGCTGGCGATCGGGTCCGAAGGCGAGGGCATCTCAGCCGGGCTGATCAAACGCAGCGCGCTGCGGCTGGCGATCCGGCACTCCGACCGGGTCGAATCGCTCAATGCGGGAGTGGCTGGATCCCTGCTGATGCGAGAGCTCTACGACCTGCCCGGCGACCCGCGCTGACGCAGGGCCTCGTACAGGCAGACCCCGGTCGCGACGGAGACGTTCAGACAATCGACCTTGCCCATCATCGGAATCCTGACGACAAGGTCGCAGGTCTCCAGGGTCAACCGGCGCAGCCCCTTGCCTTCGGCCCCCATAACCAGGGCCATGGATCCCTTGAAGTCGACATCATAAAGAGAAGACGCCTCGGTCCCGTCCGCGGTGCCGACGGCCCAGACGCCATTCTTCTGCATTTCCTTGAGGGTGCGAACGATATTGGTGACCTGGATGAAGGGAACGCTCTCGGAGGCTCCGCAGGAAATTCGAGTGACGGTTTCGGTCATGCCCACGGCCCGGTTCCTAGGCGCTATGACGGCATCGACTCCCGCCCCATCTGCGGTTCGCAGGCACGCCCCCAGATTGTGAGGATCCTGCACGCCATCCAGGACGAGAAAAAAAGGTGACTGGTTCGAGTCGAGAATCTCCTGCAGATCAGACTCATCGCGCTCGATGAACCCGCCCCCGAGAGAGTGCTGATTTTCCCGCGCTATAGGCCGCCTGGATCGTTTGCCCACCTTTTCTCCTCACTGAAACGCAGTTGTCCGAACTGAGACCTGCCCTACTTCAAGAGCTCCAGCATGCCCTTGCCAAAGGCCGTTCCGACCTGGGCGAAAAGCCAGGGGCTGCCGTAGTAGTGATAGGGACGATCATTCCCGAAACGGCGCCACTTGTCGGCATCCTTGCTCCAACCTCCCGGGCCGGTGTAGATGGCGTGAGCATCCATGTCCCAGTACCTGTCGGTTCTGACGCAGATCGCGTTCCCCTTGAACTCGGCCTGCCCGGGAACCCCAGCCTGCGCCTTCTTGATATAGTCCCTGGGTGAGCCGGGCTTGTCGGGCGCCATGCCATCGTTGCCCATCTGCCCGATCACGAACTTCATATTCGGAGCCTTGAACTCCTTTCGCACATCGCGGATGAAGTTGGCCATGTTTTTTTCATAGGTCAGCCAGCGATCCTGGTATTGATCATTCCAGCCCTGAAACCAGACAAAACCCATGATGTCGTAGCCCTGGTTCTCGTAGCCGGGGAACCGTTTGCCAAGCTCGCCAAGACAGCCATGCACCTCGCTGACCATGTTGCGGTAATCCTTACCGAACTGCTCCTTGTACTGCTCGATCGTCACCATCTCCCGCGGCTTGAACTGCCTCAGCCTTCTTTTCTTTTGATCCTTCTTGTTCTGTTCCGCGACACGCTTGTTGTGGGCTTCAATCCTGGCCGGTTCAGCGGCGTTCCAGGCCTTGTTCTCGTCATTCTGGGCCTCGGCCAGCTTCGCGTACTCCACGTCGGTGAGCATCGACGAGGGAGGGAGAAATCCACGGGCAAGCGCGCGGCCGCCCCAGGACGCCTTGATGAGAAGAACCTGCTCGTCGTAATGATTTCCCACGACATGTCCAAAGTTGAACTCCGGGCCAAAACCCTCACGGGGCGCGCCGTAGCCGACGGTCAGGTCGCCATGCTTCCCGAGGTAGTTGATCCAGACATCGCGGCGCGTGCTCCAGAGATAGGTGGGTGTCTTCCGCTTATCATTGGGGTCCGTGGTCTCTTTCACCTTCTTCGTGAAAGCATCGTAGTCGCCATCCTTGAGGAAATGAGTATAGCGCTCACGGTACTTCTCCTGGCCCACCTGCCAGGTGAGAGGTTCGGGAAAGCCCCGGCCTTCCATATTGGACTGACCGGCAAGGATGAAGACCTTGACCTTGCCCTTGCTCTTCGAGACGGCGTACTGGGGATTTTCCGCGCTGGCGATGAAGGGAAAAAGAACGGCCGCGCAAAGCGTAAGGGCTCTTCGAATGATCATTAGGTTCTCCAGGGGCTCCCGATCAGGAAATGCTTTCGACTGCTGGTTTCAATCAACACGCGATCATTTTCACCACATATCGATAAAATCTCCACCCGCCGTTTGGAAAACGGCGGGTGATTTCGGCGAAGGAGGCCAGGTGAAATCCCGGCCGGGACCGATCGACCTCAGTCACAGACCGGCCCCTGCGCTTCGCAGCTGAGTCCATCCTCGGTGGCATCAGGACCACAGTCCGAGACCGGGTACCCCGGACTCGTCGGAGATGGTTCCACTGGGGCAACCCCGCCGGTAAACAACCAGCTGAAGATGATGATCGCATCGGTAATCTCGACCGCGCCGGTATCGTTCGCGTCAGCGGCATCCATGCACGCCGGCGGCGCTCCTCCAGAGAAGAGAAAGAGCAGCGGAACGACCCCATCGGTCAGGTTGACGGCCCCATCTGCGTTGGCGTCTCCGCGCACGAAGTTCTCGCCGGGCTTCGGGACGGGGCCTCCCTCCTGGAGAGGAACAGCGTAGCCCGCCCGCAGGTAGACATGGTTTTCCTCAATCTCTTCCGCGCTGAGCGCCCTTGAAGAGACCCTCGCCGCATCGATGGAGTAGCCGCTCGGCGCGACCCGGTACTGATTCCGCGACGCGTCATCCTCACCTGCGAAGAACATGAACCGGGCGTGATCATGCCCGATCGGAGAAATAAAGGCCTGGCCCGCGGGGAGATCAACCCCTCCCATGAACTCCCCGTCAAGGTAGACAGAAGCCCGCTGGGGATCGGTGGAGCGGGAGACCGTCGCGACCACATAGTGGGTGCCGGCGGGGATCTCAAAGATCGGCGTCTTGATCTCGTTCCAGCTCGGAGTGAAGGTGCCATCGGAGTTGATCGGCGACATATTGAAAAGGACCTGTCCGCCGACCTCGGAACCGCCGGGACGCACAAACCCGTAGCCGTACCATGCGCCATCGGCTATCTCATCAAGGTTGTCATCGGCCAGGTTCCTGCTGTGCCAGGTGCCGGCGAGGACCCCCCAGTTCGCGCCGCCGAGAACCTCCTCCCTGTTGAGGTAGAGCTCGATGGAAAAATCCTGGTCCTGGGAGAACTCGAACTGATCGTCATCCTCGTTCACCACGATACGGCCAACGCCACCGAAGCTCTTGCTCACCGAGGCGTTGTCGTCAAAGACGGCGTCCCCGGGACCGGCCACCAGCTCGCCACCATCATTGGCCTCGACCACCGCATCCAGTCCGTTGCCAGCGAAGTCCTCGATCAGAATGTCTCCGGTGAGCGGATCGCCTTCGTTGAGATCTGGCAGGTTGAACTCCCAGATGGCTATGGCGTCATCCGTCTCCATGAAAATTCTACCCGGGGGAGAAAGAGCCGCACCATCCGGGATCCCCACGACCGAGACATCGATCGTCGCGGTGGCCTCGGAGCCAACCTCGTTGACGACAGTCAGCGTGACAGTGAATTCATCCGGCCCAACCGCAGGCGGCAGCTCGATCTCGACTCCCGTCTCATCGATCTCTCCGTCGGAGTCGAGGTCCCAGAGGTATTCTCCAATCGCGACGGCCGGTAGGGCCTGCTCCGCCTCCGCGGGGCAGAGGAAGGCCACGGCGGAAACCGGCGTGGTTGAGCCCGAACCATCGAGGGTCAGGACGCTCCCGTTGGCCAGCCAGATCTGGTCGCCTCCAACTCCCTCGCCGTTAACCAGGGCGCGGATATTCGCCACGGGCACCTGGTGGCTCACAGCAATATTGACGGTTGCGACCCCTCTATTGCCGGATCCATCGGTAACACGCAGGCTCACCTCGACTCCATCATCTTCGGTGGGCTCATCAAAGGAGAGCTCGAAGACAGGCCCCTCCTCGGAATAGGCCCCATCGCCGATTTTCCACTCATAGCTGATGATGTCCTCACCATCGCCGCCTGTGCTGTTGGCGCCGGAAAGGGTCACGCATTGGTCTACGAGGGCCTCGCGCGTCGAGGTGGTCAGCACCGCCAGAATCTCCTCCTCTTTCCCCGCAAGGGGGATCGGTTCACAGTCCTGGATCAGGAAGGAGTTCTCCTCGACCTCCTCGGCGCTCAGCGCGCGAGACAGCACCCTCGCCGCGCTGATGGAATACCCGGATGGAGAGGTACGGTAGGCGTTCCGGCTCAGATCATCGACGCCTGTCATGAACGCGAAGTGGCACGGATCGTGTCCTTCGGGAGCGTAGAAGGCCGTACCGGGCGGGATACTGACCTCTGCGACCGGCAGCCCATCCAGGTAAACAGTTCCAATCCCATTCTCGCGGTCAAAGCTCGAGACCAGGTAGTGCTCACCTGCCGGGATGTCAAAGATACCGCTCTTGATCTCGTTGTAGCTTGGGTTGAAGCTGCGGTCGGGGTTAATCGGCGATGTGTTGAGGTACCAGCCGCCTCCCTCGTTGTGGCGGATATAGCCATAGCCATACCATGCACCGTTGGCTATGGGATCCTCCGTGTCGTTGATCAGGGTGCGGCTGTGCCAGGTGCCCGCAAGGATTCCCCAGTTCGCGTTCCCTGTAACTTCTTCGCGAACAACGTAGAGCTCGATGGAAAAACTCTCGTCCTCGCCGAATTCAAAAGCGGAACCATCCCCGTTGGTCGCCACGTGGGCCGCGCCGGCCTCATTCGCCCGGGTCACGGAAAAATCACCTTCACAGAGCTCCGAACCGCCGCCGGGCTGCATGGCTCCACTCCCGTTATTTTTGACAAATGCGTCGTTGCCGTTGCCAGAAAGATCGGGAATGACAGCCCCATCCGCCAGGGCAATCCCGAGAGGCGAATCTGAATCATTGAACTCCCAGATCGCACGCGTGTCTGGAGTGATACGGAAAATTCTGCCTTCCTGAGAATGGAGCTCTCCACCAACCATCAGGAAAGTCAACACCAACAGAACGCCTGCGGATACGCGCATTTCTAACCCTCCGAATATTATTGACTCAATATTTTCAAACCCAGACCGGATCGTAATTCAATGTAAGACCACCATCGAGGTGCTTCTAAAAAAATTGGAAAACCCCCGAAAAGAACTTCAGCCATCCCATGCCTTAGCTCATGTCGTCACTCACCTCTTTTGTGACTGACTTTTGCTCGCAATTCTCAGGACTTGACCTTCACCTTCAGGTACCTGCAGAAGAATTCGAACTGGGACTCTACCGGGCTCTTACCCTTGGGATGCGGAGGAATCCCGTTTTCACCTGTGCCATAGAGAACACAGCGGATCCGCACCTTGTCGGCTTTCGCCTTCATCATCTTGGCGTATTTCGGGTGGTGGATTGCATCCGAAGGCATTGAATGGGCATAGATGTACAGCGGCGGCCCACTTCTTTTCATCTTGCCGATGATCATCTCCTGGGTGCCATACGGCTGCATCAGGCTACCGACCACCTGGACCTTTGAGGAAACCCGCCCCACCT
Source organism: Planctomycetes bacterium UBA1146 (assembly GCA_963579555.1). GTDB lineage: Bacteria > Planctomycetota > UBA8108 > UBA8108 > UBA8108 > UBA8108. The sequence goes on along the minus strand of CAUZHA010000020.1, from coordinate 24,282 downwards.
TGTCGCGGCTGCGGCGACTCCCGATCTCTGGCCCATAACCCAGCCACTCGGAAATGAGCGCTCCCGCTGAAGCTCCGATCGCCCCGAATCTCTTTTGGTCAATGTTCCATTCCTTGCTCTTGGAGCGCAGGAACTGGACCGCGCGACCGCAATGCCGCATGACCTTTGTATACTCAGCGGAGCTCTGGTTCTCGATGAACGGGTAATTACAGGAGGCGAAAGACACACCCGCATCGAGGTACTTTTTGATGATCTCTCTGCTGGGAATCTGGCTCTTGTCTCCCTGTACAAAGCCACCCCCATGAAAGTAGATGACCACGGGAGTAGGTTTTGAAGATTCCGCCTTCCAGAAGTCCAGCACGTCACGCTCGTGCTTGGTGTCGTATTTCTCGTTTTTATAGGTCGGCTCAACAGCGGCCGCCAGGTGTGAAGCCCAGAGGCAGGAAACAAGTGCCGCCAGCAGGAGAGGTAATCTTCGTATCATGATTGATCCTTTTTTTCTTCAGGGCTCTACCGTACATCCCCGGGGGACGGGTTTCTATCCGAAATCAGCCCTCGATCGCGGAATCGCCCGTTTCACGCAGCAACAGGATGAGACCCAGCCCGCCGCAGAAGGTAAAACCCAGCACGTTGACCACGCCATGGGTGGCGGCCATCGTCGCAATGGAGACGAGCTCTTCGCCCCCGTATTCTCCCGCAGCGTAGGTCATCGAGAGAGCCATCGTCGCGGTGAGCGAAAGCGCCGCGATGCACAGGAGCAGCTTCGGCAGCAACCGGTCGACGGCAAGCGCGATCAACACCAGGACGAAGGCCAGGGTCAGCATCCCGATGGAGAGAGCTACCCCTGAAATCACCTCGACGATGGGAGATGCCATAATCCCCACGGCGACCAGGGGTGGGCCGAGAATCACGATCGTCGCGGAGAAGCGATAGGCGGCGAATACCGGCGTCCTTGCGCCAGCCGCGACGGGACCCGCTCTCTTCAGGCTCCGCCCGGCGAACCCGGCGATCAGGGCGGCGGAGAAACCCGCGAAATGGAAATGCACCGCGGTCAGGAGGACGATGGTCGAGTCAAAGCCCATCGGCTCGAGCCCCGCGCTCGACAGCACCAGCCAGCCTCCACCTACTGGCAGGTAGAGCAGGCCCACATTGACCGTCGTCTCCTCGATCGGACCGAGCCCACCCCGGATGATCCGCTGCAGGCCGAGCAGGGCAACGAGGACCGTCACCAGGAGCCAGGGCACGGCCAGGGCCGCGGCGGGAGCGCCGGGCGCGATCCACCGGGAAGCGATGACGCACAGCGCGGCCGGCAATAGCAGGCGAACGGCCAGCCCCTCCCCCCGGAGCGCATCAACCCCCTGCCGCCCAACCACCATCGACAGGCCACCCGGCACCGCGACCAGCGGCCCGAAGAGCAACAACAGCTCGATCAACTCGAGCTGGCCCGTGAAGGAGGCAACAGCGCAGCAGACCGCGCAAATGATCCAGCAACCTCCGCCCATGATGGCGGCTTTCCCTGCCAGGCTCGAGCTCAACCCCCCGTTTGTCACGCCATGCCTTCCGATTCCCTGAACTCGGGAGCAGCAGTCTCCTCCTCCGCTTCCCCCGCCCAGGGGTTCTTCTCCGCCGCGGTCGGCAGATCACCGTACAGCTGGATGCGGCCGCAGGTCGGGCAGATCCGGCCTCGCACCAACGACCTTCTCTTGAACATGAGGTCCTTCCAGTTTGCCGGCGCGGGGAGCCAGCTGAGCTTGCCCTGCCCCAGCACCTCGATCTCTTCCATCAGGGTTCCACATTCCGGACAGGGATCGTTAGGGACCTCAACCTTCCTGATCTTATTGCTGGGCATAGCCGTAACCTTTCAACCTTCCCGGATGAGACTCGATTACCGAAAACTACCCGCCATCGCCAGAGACCCCCTTGGTAATCTTCATCCTGTCAAAGACAGAACCATTATGGTCAACCGCCGAAAGATTCAGCTCGTTGCCGACCACGTCAAAGATAACCACGTGGCGTCTCGATTCTCCAGCGGCAAGACGCTGAGACGGCCGGAGGCCGTAGAGCGTCGCTCCGCCGCCGCCCGTCACAACGTAGATCGTTCCCTGGGGATCAGTGTAGTTCGGCTCCATCTGATCATCCAGCACGAGACCACCGCGCATCGGATAGGTTCGCTGGTAGGTATGGTCATGGCCCGAAAGAACGACATCGACTCCATATTCATCGAACAGGGGCGCCAGGTGAACCTGCAGCAACGGCCCATCTCCATGTGAGGAGTCACTGTAGAGCGGATGATGAAAATAACAGATAACCCAGGTAGCTGCCGTGCGCTCCAGGTCCCGGACAAGCCACTGGTATTGCCGACTGCCGGGAGACAGATCCCCTACGCGATCGGTCACCTCCAGGGAAATGAAGTGGCAATTCCCCCGGTCAAAAGAATAGAAACGCTCACTGCCATCTGCATCGTTTACCGGCAAGTAAAGTGAATCCAGAAAGGGACTCCCATTACCTGTTATCACATCATGATTCCCTAGGCTGGGATAGACTGGGACGTGGTCGATAAGCGATGCCATCGGGACAAAGTAGTTCTGGCGCACCTCGCGCGCGTTGCCGCTGTAATAGACATTGTCACCGGTGGTCAGGACCAGGTCAGGCTGGCTGTCGTTGAGAACCCCTATGGATTGGTATTGCGCGGGACACCCGCAGCCAAAGTCTCCAAACACACCAAAGCGGATGGCAGCATCAGGAGAATCCGCAGCCGTCCAGAAATTGTGAACCTCGCCAACCGACCGGCCGTCATGCTGGAGCTGGTAGAAATAGGCGGTGTCGGGCAAGAGGTCATCCAGCTCAATAACATGTTCGGTCCCGGGGCCATCACTCGGGCGGGTAGAGGGGAGCCCGTTCTCGGTCCAGTAGACGACCGTCGGTTCTGTCAGCTCGAAAGACCGCCAGGCAATCGTCATCGATCGGGTTGAAGCAAGAGCCAGCTGCGGGCCCCTCTCGATATCACCGAAAAAATCACGCGGAGTCCCCCCGGCCGTGTATTCCGATTCGTCAGAGCCACAACCGAAAAGGCCTGCCATTAGGCCTGCGGTCAGGAGAATCGTGGTAAACCAGGGGGTCTTCAAGTCTTCATTCCACCGCAATGTCAGGTAAATCAAATCATCATCATTGTAAAAGTATACGGCCAAAGAAGGAAAGAAATCCGGAGGGCAGGGCAATAGCGGCCGGAATTATTAGCTATACTGCTCTTGCGCTGACCAACTCAGAGCAAAGGAACAATAACAGAACGCCCTGGAAATGCAGGAAATCGTGACACCAGAAATCCTCGCCCCCCTGACTCCACTCTGGTGGAAGGCGGGAGGCGCCTCCATCGCCCTGATCGCGGGAATCGTCCTGCTCGGCTCCCGGCTGGAGAAAAAAGGGCGGGAAAACCTGGGCCTGGCCCTCGGAATCCTCCTGCTCGCTCCAGAGCCCCTGGTCCAGCTCTGGCTCGCCAGCAGAGGCCTCTGGAATATCAATGAGAGCCTGCCTCTTCACCTGTGCGACCTGACGGCCATCTTCTCCTGGATGGCCCTCATCTGGAGAAACCAGAAAGTCTACGAATGCCTTTTCTACTGGGGGATCCCCGGAGCCCTCGTCTCCCTGGCCACCCCGGAATTCACCCTGACCACGGGGGTGGTGAACCCGAATGGAACCCTCGGTAGCGAAACCCTCATCTTCCTCAACTACTACATCGGACATGGAGGAATTCTCGCCGCCGCCTGCTACCTCACATTTATTGTTGGCATGCGACCCGGCCCCGGCTCCTGGTGGAAGATTTCCCTCATTGGCCAGCCGCTGCTGCTGACCATAGGCCTGTTCAACTGGATCTTCGGAACCAACTATATTTTCCTCTGCGAACCGCCACACGTAGCGAACCCGCTGATCATTGGAGGCTGGCCCTGGTATGTGATCGGCATGATCACCATGGTGATCGCGGTCAGCTTCCTGCTCTATCTCCCCTTTCGGCCCCGCCCTCGCGGGAAAAACAGTCCCTGCCGGCACAAAGGCGACTGAAGCGCCAGCGGTGAGAACAGGCGCCGCGTGAAACAATCCGATCTCGGCCGAGACATTTATTTTTTATCTTGAGATCGACTGTTAGGATAGTAGTTATCTCGGTTTTCGCAGGTGGTGGTGAGGTAATAACCAGGGAGTGTGGTCTTGCTCAAAACATTATTACTGGCAATCTGCGTGGCGGCGCTTCCGGCCGCTCCCTGCCTTGCAGGCTTTGTAGGTTTTCGGCGCGGCGACACAAACGGAGATGGGAATGTTGACCTCAGCGATGGAATCACCACACTGACCTACCTCTTCGCCGGCGGAGAAGATCCCTCCTGCGAAGATGCGGCAGACGCTGACGACTCAGGCTCAGTCAACCTGAGCGATGCGGTCTTCACCTTCCTTTATCTCTTTACCGGCGGAGAGCCCCCCCCAGCACCCGGCCCCTGGGACTGTGGAGATGACACCCGGGCTCCCGATGGCCTTGGCTGCCGGGACATTGGGTCTTGCGACCCTCAGCTCTTAAGCGCGGACGCTTCCGGCTTTGCCCGGTTCAGCCTGTCCTTCAGCCCAGGCCTTGGCTTCTGCCCGCAAATCGGGAAGGTCTTCGAGGCCTCGATCACTCACGAAGATGACGGAAGCTACAGCCTGGAGCTCTCTATTCTCATCGCCGGCGAACCGGGGGATGAGTGCCTGCCGGACATCATCGGTAATGTACCGTGCGCCAGAGTTGTAGAGCTCGAGCCTCGCGGCCTGGGCAATGACGAGATCGCCGAGATGATGGGACTATTCACCAATATGGAGGTCTATCATGAGCCCCATCAAATCTGCAACTGCATCGCCATTGATCCCTGCCGCATCGGCAACTTCAGGTGGGATGAAACAAGCTTGAGCGACTTCATGTGCTCTGACCGCCGCCTGGGCAGAGATCTCGCGCAGATTATTTTGGACTTCCTCGAGAGCCTTCGAGACGCCCCGAACCGCTGAGCACCTGTAGTGCTCCGCAAGCCGAATCTTCCCCTGTCATGCGTCCGGAATGCTCACCGTGGCGGCAACGACAACGCCCGCCCAGCCATCCAGCCGGGGTGTCAACTGTCGAACACACCGTCACCGCGCCTGCCGAAACGCTGCCGCGGCGGACATTTTCTGTTTATTAGGACAACGAAAGGTAAAATAGCCGTACGCACAGGATTTGCTGGCCGGAGCCAGCCATCGCGCCAGTCAATTTTTCGGAGCACGTCTTGATAAAAAATACATTCCTGGTGATCTGCCTGGTCACGCTGCCAACAACAATCTGCCTTGGAGGCTTCGGAGGCATGTGCAACGGGTTTCGCCGAGGCGACACAAATGGTGATGGAAATGTCGACCTCAGCGACGGGATCGCCACTCTCAGCTATCTTTTTTCCGGCACGGGACGCCCAGGCTGCGAGGATGCCGCTGATGCGAATGACACCGGCACCATCGACCTGAGCGACGCGGTCTACACCTTCCAATTCCTATTTGTAGGCGGCGCCCCCCCCCCTGCCCCGGGTCCGTGGGATTGCGGGGATGACACCCGGCCAATGGACGACCTCAACTGCGAGGACATCGGAAGCTGCGGCCCCCAACTGCTGAACCGGGACCTCTCCGACTTTGAACAATTCCGGCTTACCTACAGCCCCGGTTTTGGGTTCTGCCCGCAGATTGGCGATGTATTTGAAGCCACGATCACCCACCAGGCCGATGGCGACTACCACCTCGAGCTCTCGACCCTGGTAGTTGGAGGCCCCGGCGACAAATGCCTTTTCGGCTTCATCGGCAACATCGAGTGCGCGGTCATCGAGGAGCTTGCCCCGCGCGACCTCGCGGATGACGAGGTCGCCGAGATGCTCGCGCTCTTCGGAAACCTCGGGGTTTATCTCGAGCGCCACGAAATCTGCGACTGCATCGCTATCGATCCCTGCCGAATCGGCAACTTCAGATGGGACACGACAAACTTCAGTGATTTCATCTGCTCCAACCGCCGCCTGGCGGAGAGCCTTGACCAGGACATCACCAATTTCCTGGAGAGTCTTCGCGTTGCCCCGGAACGCTGATTCCTCCGTTACGACAGAACCAATTCAAACGGAAGCTCCCATGCGCCAAGAGTCACTCCGCATCCTCTTCTTCGCCGCCATCGCGACCATCCTCCCCATATCGGGATCTGCTGCAGAGCCCACCCTAAACATTGGCTCGCGCCGCGAGCTCTTTGTCGATGGGCACCTCATCGATCAGCTCAAGGGAGTCTCCCTCAAGCTCCATCATCCACGCCTCGAGGGTACCGCGCTCGTTTTCGACAAGCCCTGGGAGGGACGTTTCTCCGGCTATGTAACCGTCCTCAAAGACACCAGCGTCTTCCGCATGTACTACCGCGGCCTGCCGAGCGCGGGGGGCGATGGATCCAATATAGAGAGCACCTGCTACGCCGAGAGCGCCGATGGGCTCCAGTGGAAAAAGCCCGAGCTGAGAATCCACGAGGTCAACGGCTCCGCGAAGAATAACGTGATCCTCAAGAACGAGGCCCCCTGCTCTCACAACTTTTCTCCCTTCATCGACACCAACCCGGCCGCTCTGCCGGCGGCGAGGTACAAGGCCCTCGCCGGCACATCGAACTCGGGACTGGTAGCCTTCGTCTCCGCCGATGGAATCCACTGGAGGAGAGCTCGCCCGAAGGCCGTCATCTCCAGGGGCGCCTTTGATTCGCAGAACGTTTCCTTCTGGTCGGAAAGCGAGGGCCTCTACCTTTGTTATTTCCGAACCTGGGATGGATCGACGCCCTGGAGCGGCTTCAGGAGCATCAGCAGGGTGACCTCGAAGGACTTCCTCAACTGGAGCGAGCCAAAGGCCATGAGCTACGGGGGAACCCCGCGTGAGCACCTCTACACCAACCAGACCCAGCCCTATTTTCGCGCGCCCCACATTTACCTGTCGGTGGCGGCGCGCTTCATGCCAGGCCGAAGGATTCTTAGCCCAGCCCAGGCAAAGGCGATTGATGTCGACCCGGGCTACTTCAGCGACTGCTCCGACGCGGTTCTGATGAGCACGCGCGGCGGTACGCTCTACTCCCGCACCTTCATGGATGCCTTCATCAGGCCGGGCCCGGGCCTCGAGAACTGGGTCTCACGAACGAACTACCCCGCGCTTGGAATCGTCGGTATGCCGGGCGGCCGGCTCGCCATACACGTCCAGAAAAACTACGGGCAGCCCACAGCCAGGCTGGTGCGCTACACCCTGCGCAGCGATGGTTTCGTATCAGTCAACGGCCCCTACACCGGGGGAGAGATGACCACCCGCCTGCTGACCTTCCAGCCCGCAGCGGGAAAAAATTCCTCCCCCTGCCGCCTGCTGGTCAACTGCTCAACCGGCGCCGCCGGGAGCCTGCGGGTTGAGATCCTTGATAAAACAGGCAAGCCCATTTCCGGCTACAGCCTGGCGGATTCACGTGAGTTCATCGGAGATTTCATCGAGCGAGCGGTCGAATGGAAAAACGGGCCCGACGTACGGCCCCTGGCGGGAAGACCGGTTCGCCTGCGTTTCTCTCTCAAGGATGCCGACCTGTACTCCATCCGCTTCCAGTAGAGGATGCCCGACAGGCTCAGGGACAGGCGGTTTCGCAGCTCTCTCCCGGAAGCGGCCCGGCGGAAAACGGACCGCAATCGGGGAATGGCTCAGGCGGCGGCGCCCCGCCAAGAAAAAGGTAGTTGAGCAGGAAGATCGGGTCGGTGATGTCCAGATCGCCGTTTCCATCGGCGTCTGCTGACCTGAAACATACCTGTCCGAAGGAGTCTATAAAAAGGTACGCGAGGACACAGATCGGGTCTGTGATGTTCACCTCCCCGCTGCTGTCACAATCACCTCGAACCAGGAATGGTCCAGCCACCGGCGGCAAGCCGACGGTTCTTCCTGTCGTCCTGACGGTCGGAAGGTCGGCGCCTGTTTCCACCAGCCAGGCCCTCAGCTGGCGGGCCAGGTCCTGCTGGATTTCAGAGCGGGTCTCCGCAAGGTTTGTCGTCTCCCCGATATCTCCGGCCAGGTCGTAGAGCTCGTAGCGCTCCTCTTCGTAGTAGTAATGAAGCTTCCAATCCCCGCTGCGGATTACCGAACAGGGTTTTGAACGCCAGGTTCCAAGCTGCGTCGATGCCTGGGTGTAGCAGGGGAAATGCCAGAAGAGGGGGCGCTGCTCCAACGCGGCAGCAGGATCCCTGAAGAGCGGCAGCAGATTTTCACCATCGAGTACATGCCCCTGCGGCGCCTCAACACCAGCCAGCGCAAGGAGGGTCGGGTACCAGTCGATCGGGGCGACCTGGGTCTCGTTCACCGTCCCGGCCGGAACCTGCCCATCCCAGCGGATCATGAAGGGAACCCGCACGCCGCCCTCGTACAGAGAGCCCTTACCTGACTTCAGGGGAGCCTGGCGGGTAACCTCGGCGGCGCCCCTGATACCGATATCGGAGTAGCCTCCCACCCCGCCATTGTCGGAATAAAAAATGACCATGGTATTGTCGATGAGCTTCCGGCCGGGCGAGCGCACCGAGTCGGTCGTCTCGAGATAATCCACCACCGCCCCGATGCTGTCATCCATCGCCTTGATCATGGCGGCGTAGATGGGATCGTTGTGCCGTTCACCCCGGGGCAGCCTGTTGAAGCGATCAATGTCCTCCGCCTTGGCCTGCTTGGGCAGATGGACGGAAAAATGAGAAAAATAGAGAAAGAAGGGGCGGTCCTTCTCTGATTCCATCCAGCCGAGCGCCTCCGTGGTTAAACGATCCGTGACGTACTGGTTGGCGATGCCGTTTGCTTCAAGATGGGGAACCGCGAAAGCTCCATTCGCATCGGAGAAATAATTGGCGCTGCCGTTTCTCGCTGGAGGCACCCCCCGGTCAGCGCCGCCGTAGTTAACCTCGAAGCCCTGGGCTGTGGGATAGCCTCCTTCGTTCTCACCGCCCATATGCCACTTTCCGAAATGCCCGGTAGCGTAACCCGCGAGCCTCATCGACTCAGCCAGGGTCACGAGCTCAAAATCCAGTGAGCGCCGGTTGGGCGGCGCATCGAGGAGACGATTGGCGGCGTTGCCGCGGTTGCCGCTATTGACGGTATAGACGCCCGTTCTCGGAGCGTACTGTCCGCTCATGAGAGCCGCCCTGAAAGGCATGCAATTGGGAAAGGCGTAGGCCTGGGGAAAACGCATTCCCTGCCCAGAAAGCCTGTCGAGATGAGGCGTGAGGTAATAATCGGATCCCCAGCTTTGAATGTCGGTCCAGCCGAAATCATCGGCAAGAATGAAAACGATGTTGGGCAGGGCGGCCGGTGGCCGGGACCGGGCACGGGAAACAACCTGGATCCCGTTGACCGCGCCCCGACCTGAACGTGCGGATACGATCAGGTCAAACGAGCCTGCGGCGAGCTCGCGAAAGACCACGTAATTTCCGACGGTTGTATTGGCCGGGGTGCTTCCGCGAGCTTCAACGAAATGCCCATCGAATGGGCCCCGCTCCGGCTCGCTCCCGAAGACGGCATCTTCGCCGATCGCGAAACGAAAAAGACCTCCCACCGTCTGTGGATCGTAGTAGACATAGACATCGTAGCCTCCCTCGGTAAACCCGAGCGGGATGTCCCGGAAAGAGAAGGAGTTGGGGGAATCACCCGCCCCATTGGCGGCCCAGGCGTCCATCATCCTGCCGTTTTTCCCATTCCCGTTGGAGTTGACGTACGCCGCCTGGTACGAAAAAGAAGCCCCCGAGGCCGTCCCTGAGCTTTCGAGCAGGTTTTCAATGGCACCCATCCCGGCGCGCCGGGGTGGACTGACCGCGTTGTTCCAGTGTCTCGCGGCGACAACCCCTTCCACTGTAGAGGAAGCAAGAGAGGTGGATTCGCCCGTTGAAAAATTCACGCTGATTACGCCGGCAGAATCAGCGGCGGAAGCCGCTGCGCAAAACGCGAAAAAAATCGACCATACCGGATACAGGACCCTGGAGCTCAAGAGCAGCCTCCTACCGAAGAAAATACAATCCGGAACCATTCTCCGCCAGGAACCGGAACAAGTCGACAAGTCCCCCGAACGGATCCAACAGAATCTGACCCCCATCCTGCCATCCCCATCGATTCGTGAATTCCCAGGCGGTACAATGAGCGGGCAACAACATGAAAAACTCCTTACTCCTCACCTGCGCAATCTCCCTGCTCGCCGCCAATCCGTACCTGCAGGCGCAACAGGGAAAAAACCGGGGCAAGCTTCCCGGCAAGGTCGCCTCACTCGACAAGAACGGAGATGGAATCATCTCCGCCGAAGAGCTGCCAGCGGGAGCCAGGAAGAAGATCCTCCCCGAGTTCGATCTCAACGGGGACAACTCTCTCGATGCCCTGGAATTGCGCGCCTGGCTGCTCTCGAAAAGAGAAGAGAAGACACCGCCGGGAAGCGTGGCCGGCGGCGGCCGGGTCATCATCAGGAAGGACATCGAGTACGCCACCGGCAAGAGCTACGAAAACGGCCTCGGCAAGCTGGATCTCTACCTGCCGGCAAGGGGAGAAAAGTTCCCTGTGCTCATCTTCTTTCACGGCGGCGGCCTGCGGGCAGGCGACAAATCGAATCTCGAACAGGTCGGCCGGCGCTTCGCGCTGGAGGGAATCGCCGTCGTCGCCCCCAACTACCGCCTCTCACCCGCCGTGAAGTACCCGGCCCACATCGAAGATGCCGCCCGGGCCTTCCGCTGGACCCGGGACAAGATCGCCTCCCTCGGGGGAGGCCGGGAGAAGATCTTTATCGCGGGAGGCTCCTCCGGCGGGCACCTGGCCATGCTCCTGACCCTAGATGAAAGCCTCCTCTTCAAGCAGGGTCTCAAGGGCTCTATCATCCGAGGGTCCATCCCCCTCAGCGGTCTCATGGATGTAACCCGCACCGGACCACTCCGCCTGGGAGCGGTCTGGGAAAACTCTCCGGCTGTCCTGAAAAAGGCCTCCCCGCTCAGCTGGGTACGAAAGGACGCGCCGCCTATCCTGATCCTCTTCGCCGACGGGGAGACTCCCGAGCGAGCGCGACAGAACCGCCAGATCTACGATTCCCTCAAGAAGGTCGGCCACCCGGATATAACTCTCCAGGTTCTCGTCAACCGCACCCACAACACAATCCGTCCCAACCTCTCAAAAGAAGGCGATCCCGGCCTGCTGGCCATGCTCGCATTCATCAGGAAGCACTCGGCTGGAAAACAGGCCCAACGCTGAAGGACGCGGCGCGACAGCTCAGCCGTTCTATTCGCCCCGGATCTCCACCCTGTAGGCCTGGTCGATCCGCCGCTGGATCTTGCTGATGAGGCTATCGCACTGCGTGAGAAAGATCGTGAAGGCCTGGTTGCTGCGGAGATCCTGGTGGGTCAGCTCGCCCAGCGCCTCAAGCTTGATCAACGTCACCCTCTTGAGGCAGGACTCGAGAGAGGCGATATCGGTGAGCTCCATCTGCTGCCTCTCAATCTTCAGGGTCCTCTCGAGGTAGTCATCAATCCTTCCACGCTGGGCAACATAGCGAAGCTCGTTCTCTCTCTCTTTTCGTCGCTTCAGACGGTCCCAGAGGAGGTAGAGCCCGGCGCCCAGAGCCAGGAGAAGCTCCTTGGCTGCGGAGATGGACTCAAGCAGGGTGGTGATCTCCCTGATATCATCCTGGGGGGAAAAATATTTTTTCGAAACCGGGTGCAACCGCAGCGTGGACAGCTGGGCGGCCTCCTCCTTGTCCAACAGGAGCGGAAATTCCTGGCGAAGCTCGCTCTCATAGATCGTGCCCAGGATGGCCTCGATGAGCCGCTCGTTCCCATTCGGCCCCACCACCAGCGAGGCAGTGGTGGCGATGGTCTTCAGCTCCTTTGAAGGGGTTGGATAGGGTTTCTCGGAATAGAGCCCCACCGGGATCGTTGCCGACTGAAAGAAAAAATGCTTCACCTCGAAGGCTGAGGCATGCTCAACCGGAAGCAGCACAAATCTTTCATCGATCAGCACCTCGCGCAGATCGAAGCTGAAGACTCCGCTCGTCACAATGGCGGCGTCCAGGGATTCATCTTCCAGCAGATTCCGAAAGGAAACGGATCGTCGCTCAACCTTGAGCTGGTAATGATCGAGGACGTAGCCCGCGCTGACCTGCATCCCCGAGCCCTCCAGTCCTATCGCGACCTGCTTGCCTTCAATGTCCGGGATTGAGTTCATGCCGCGTCCCTTCCTCACGATTACATGCACGAGCTCTTTGTGGATCGGCGTCACCACGAAGAGGTCCTTCATGGAGACCGCCCCATCCTGGACAACCGCGAGGTCAACGCGGTCGGAGTGGTTCACGGAAAGCAGCTTCTTGCGATTGTTCTTTGAGCCCGTGGTGGAGACCAACTCGACCTCCAGGGGAAAACGCTCCTCCAGCAGATTCTTGATCCGCAGGGTGAAATCATGGTAGAGACCACCGGTTGAACCCGTAGCGATCCGAACCCGCCCGGGCAGGATCTCGCGGGTGAGGTACCAGGTAGCCAGGGACATCAGCAGGATCGCCAACATCGCCCAGGGCATGATCCTCCGAACGGTCAGCTTTCTTTTTTTCTCCATCCCGGAAGCTCCCGACTGCAAATCGAAAAATAACGCTGCGCAAACAAACTAACAAATACCAGGCTGAAAAAGACGGGAAATCCCGGGGCGCGGAAATCTACCGGCGCTTAAACTCCAGCTCGGTGAACCAGAAGTCCTCGTTGGGCACATCGACCTTCAGCTCTTCGACCCTGCCATTCTTGCCAACGAGGAACCGGCAGGTGCCTTTTCCGAACCAGGGAAACCTCTTCCTCCAGGTGAGCAGGAAGGTGTCGTAGTGAAGGTGCTCGAGGTCGGCGACGAAATCCTCTGCCGGCTCGAAACGCAACACCAGGCGGCCCTTCTCGAGCTCGACCGAGGCGTCTCCGTAGAGCTGCCCTCCGTAGCTGCCGGCATAGCCGGTCAGCTTCAGCGATGGATTCGTACCCTCCACCCGGCTATTGGCCAGGTTCTCCTGGACCTGGACCTTTCTCCGCCGACTGCGTTTTTCCCGCGGCAGCAGCTCAGCGGACCAGTCCCGCTCCTCGGCGCCGAGGTAGGCATCCAGGATCCTCAGGATCAGGGCGTGGGAGATACCGGTCATGCTGTTGGTGAGGACGACGATCCCCAGCTTCTCCTCCGGAACCAGCATCACCCCTGAATACATTCCGTCGTAGGCGCCCCCGTGGCGAACCAGCTTGCGGCCGAGATAGTCCTGCGTTCCCCAGCCCAGCGCGTAGGCCTTGAAGTGAGTCGAGGGATACCTCTTGCGGTCGGCGGCGCTGACTCCCGTCAGCATGTGGGGTTTCCACATCTTCCGCGACGACTCCCTGGAAAAGTACCTGCGCCCGTCCCAGTGTCCCTCGGAGAGCTGCATCCGGACCCAGAGCGACATGTCACGAACCGAGGAGAGAACCCCGCCCGCGGCGCCCATGCTGTCCCAGCTGACCCAGGGAAAGGTAACGATCCTCCCCAGGACCTCGCCATGGGGAGTGGCCACGTTGTCGACCTTTTCAAGGCCCCGGACGGTGGCCCGCGTTCGCTTCATCCCCAGGGGAACAAAGAACCTCTCCTCGACATAATCAGCCCAGGGCTTGCCGCTGGCGGCCTTCAGGACCTCTCCGGCAGCGATGAACATCAGATTGGAATAGCCGAAGTCGGAGCGGAAGATTCCCTTCGGCGGCAGGAAGCGGGCCCTTCGAACGACCTCCTCGGAGCTGTAGCGGGTACCGTACCAGAGCAGGTCGCCGCTGAAGGTACCAAGCCCGCTGCGATGGCAGAGCAACTCGAAGACCCGCAATTCCTCGGTCACGTAGCGGTCGTAGAGCTGAAACCAGGGCAGGTGTTTTTTGACCCGGTCATTCCAGCCGAGCTTCCCATCATCGACCAGGGTCGCAATAGCGGCGGAGGTGAAGGCCTTGCTGTTGGAGGCGATCGCGAAGAGGGTGTCAGCATCTACGGCCTTGTCGCCGCCAAGCTCCCGGACTCCGTATCCGCGGGCAAGCGCGACCTGGCCATCCTTCACGATAGCGACCGCCAGCCCCGGAACCGCCCAATCCTCACGGGCCTTCGAGATGTAGGCGGACAGCTTCTCGACATCGGCATCCACCGAACGCGCGAGGCCCGGGAAGACCGGACACAGAAGGATCAAAACCAGGGATAGTTTTACGATTCTCATAGGATGTTCCATTCACATCGCCTGCGGTTACTCCATCGGAAAGATATATGGTCACAGGAAGGCGGAAAGCTGTCAACTCGGACCACGGCCTTAAAGTTCAGGCAGGGACCCCCGCCTCCTCCTCAGCCGAACGCAGCGTGATCGTCCCGCCAGCGGTATTGAGCAGAGAGGATGACGGGCGGCCGAGAATTTTCGCGGCGCTCTCCAGGCCGCTGATCATCACCCCCATGACTCCGTGGGAAACCGTCGAGGACCCGCAATGATAGAGGCCCGGGATCTCGGTCTTCAATGGAAACGAGAAGGGGCCGACCTGGCCGGCGATCTTTGCCGTACCGTAGGCATTACCCCGAAAAGCGTTGACGTAATGATCATTGGTCAGGGGGGAGCCCACATCACAGAACTCCAGGCTGTCGCGAAGCCCCGGCACCACACGCTCCAGCCCGGTGAGCATCCGCTCCTTGAGCACCTCCTTGAACTCCTCGTAGTCCTGTCCCCGGCCTCCCGTACCACCCTCGCTCCAGCGCTCGAAAGCATCGTAGGACACCAGCGAAAACGCCTCCATCGTATGAATCCCGTTCTGCAGTTTCCCCGGGTCCTTCAGGCTCGTTACGGTCAGGAAGAGCCCTGGCGGCACCCCTTCGTCATCGAGGTTCTTCTTCAAGGCGTAGTCATAGGTGGCGGAAACATCCGGCTCTGAGCAGATCCAGTAGTTGCCTGAATCCAGCCCAGCCGCCCTCGGATCGAGCCGGGATGCCATGAAGAGACTGACCGCTGATATTGAATACTCTGTTTTCACGAGCCTTCGCCGGAGCCCGGCGGAGAGATGCTCATCCCCCACCAGGGTGCGATAGGTGACCTCCGAGTCGGCATTGGACAGAATATTGCCCGCGCGCAGTTCGTCTCCATCTTCTATAACAACTCCCACCGCCCGGCCGCCCTCGATAAGAATTTTCTCCACCTTCGACCGCAGACGAATTTCGCCCCCCCTCGCCCGCAGCTGCTTCAGGTAGGCCTTTGGCAGAGCGGCCCCGCCGCCCCTGGGATACCAGCCCCCGTTCCAATAGTGCGACTCGACGCCGAGATGCTGGGCGCAGGGAACCCGCAGCGGGTCCACCCCATGATCCCCGGCCCGAACCTCCAGGATCGTTCTCAGGAAAGGATCCCGGCAATGTTTGCGGATGATCTTCCCGATCGGACGCAGTCCAAAAAGGGCCGTTCGAGGTGCGAGAAACGGCAGCTTCAAGACAGACAGCGGCCCCCCGCTGAGATGGGTAAGCCTGGCCAGTTCGCAGGCAATCTTCCGGGCAAACCTGAAGTAGCGCCGGATTCCTGTCTCTTCTTCGGGGAAGCGCTCGATGAGACGAGCCTCGAAGGTATCCACGCAGGCCGGAATATCAAACCGCTCATCACCGGCAATCACGTGATCGATCCCATCCGGGTTGAGCTCGTAAAACTCGAGCTCCCCTCCCATCCCCAGCCCCTCGAAGAACTCACGCATCATACCGCCGGGCTGGAGCTCACCGAGATAGTGAACCCCTGGACTGAACAAGTGGCCGTGCAGGGGAAAGGAATGGGTCCACCCGCCCGGGAGATAGTGCTGCTCAAGCACCAGCACCTTCTGCCCGGCGTTGGCAAGAGCCACGGCGGCTGTCAGCCCTCCCGCCCCGGAACCTATGACAATCGTATCAAAATCGGTCATCTCAACATCCATAACCCGCCACGGCGAAGGGGCCACTCTCAATCTCAGTCACTTAAAAAGCAAGATCGAACAACGAGGACCTCCGCGGGTATTCTTTTTCCCGCGGTGTCACTCGACTACAATAAGGCAGGACAAAAACTGCGCCCATCACGAGAAATCCAATGCAACAGCAAACCCTCCTCGCGCTGCTCCTGGCGGTGCTCGCACTCGCCCCGTTGCCCGGCCAGGGCGCGAAACCCCCCGATATCGTCCTGATCATGACGGATGATATGGGCTACTCAGACCTGGGGTGCTATGGAGGCGAGATCGAGACCCCGCACCTCGATAAGCTGGCGGCCGGCGGGCTGCGCTTCACCAACTTCTACAGCGAGAACATGTGCTGGGTATCGAGGGCCGCGATGCTGACCGGGGTCTGGCACCTGACCTCCTTCCACCAAAAGGGCCTCCACCCTCGGTGCGTCACCATCCCGGAGATTCTCAGGGACGGCGGCTACTCAACGCTGATGTCCGGCAAGTGGCATCTCGGCTGGCCTCGCCAGGAGAGCTCGCCAACCGACCGCGGCTTTGACAGCTTCTATGGAATTATCGATGGCGCCTCCAGCTTCTTCGCTCCCGCCAGCCTGATGCGGGACAAGACGCCCATCAAGGTACGAGACCTTCCTGCTGACTACTACATCACCGACGCCATCAGCGACAACGCGGTCGAGTACATTGAGAAGGCCGACCGGAAGAAGCCCCTCCTTCTCTATGTCGCCTACACGGCGGCCCACTGGCCGCTTCACGCCAGGCCCGAAGACATAGCCCGATACAAGGGCAAGTACGCGAAGGGTTGGGATAAGCTGCGCAAGGAGCGCTACCGGCAAATGAAGAAGCTCGGCATCATCTCCGCCAGCACCACCCTCTCGCCTCGCCACCCGAATGTTCCTCCCTGGGAGGAGGTCCAGCACAAAGACTGGCAGCAAAGACGCATGGAGGTCTACGCGGCCCAGGTCACCAGCATGGACGCGGGAATCGGACGCATTGTCAAAGCCCTCGAACGCCGGGGGAATTTCGACAACACCCTCATCCTCTACATGACCGACAACGGCGGCTGCCACGTTGAGTATGGAAAGAATCGCAAGGGACCCTACCTGCCCGCTGAAACTCGAGACGGGCGCAAGATGAGACCCGGAAACATTCCCGGCCTGATGCCCGGACCGGAGATCACCTACCAGAGCTATGGCAATGGCTGGGCAAACGTATCGAATACACCCTACAGGCTATTCAAACAATTCGACCACGAGGGCGGGATCCGAACTCCGCTCATCGCGCACTGGCCCAGGGGGATCGCGAGCCGGGGCGCGCTGACCGCCGAGGTCGCTCATCTCGTCGATCTCCTCCCGACCCTGGTTGAAATCACCGGCGCCCGGGTACCGGAGGACTCAGGGGACTCGAAACGCATCGCGATGAACGGACGCTCCCTGGCCGGTGTTTTCCAGGGGAAGAAGCGGCAGGGCCACGACTCGATCTTTTTCTCCCACAATAAGGGCCGCGCCATCCGAGAAGGAAAATGGAAGCTCGTACAGAACAGGAAAAAGAAGCAATGGGAGCTCTACGATCTGGGCAAGGACCCCACTGAGCTGCGAGACCTATCACAGGAAGAACCCGGAATTGCCGCCGGACTCAAGGCCCGCTGGACTGCGTGGTTCAAGCAACAGGCCAGCCAGGACTCTCCTGTCCCCGGCGTCCCTGGAAATAAAGGAAAATAGATGACCGCTACAGACAAAAACTTCAGCCGCCTCGCGGCTCTCCTGATCATCCTCGCGAGCTCCGCCGTCGGCGCCGACGACCGATACGCGTTCATCGTCTCCGGCGACTGCCAGTACCTGGCTGAGAATTCCGCCACTCCAATGAAACTCGACCCCTACGCCGAGATCGCCAACAGCCGGTTCATCAAGCTGATGAACAAATTCCAGGGTAAGACCATCTCCAAGAAGCTCGGCGGCGGCAAGGTCTCAGACGACATCCTGGGCATCCTGGTCACCGGAGACCTGATCGAATCGCTCGACAAGCGTGGAGGAAACTACCCCCCCATGCAGCGTTTTGAGTGGAAAAGATTCCAGGCAGACTATGGTCTCAAGGGCGGCGATGGCCGGCTGCCCTGGCCGGTCTACGAATTGCACGGCAACCATGATGGCCCCCAGGGAGACACCTTCGTTATCGAGGGAATCATCTCCAGGAACAAGGAACGCCCCGGGGTCAGCTCCCGCTCCACCAACGGGCTGCACTACTCCTGGGACTGGGGCCCCCTGCACCTCGTAAATCTCGGGATCTTTGTCGGCGAGGGAGAGAAAAAGCGCAAGGGGCATCACTACGCCCCGAGGTCGAGCCTGGACTTCCTGAAAAAAGATCTCGAGAAGAGCGTCGGCCTCTCGGGAAGACCGGTCATCCTGAGCTTTCACCTGCCCCCCTTCATCGCGGAATACGACTGGCCAAAGGAGGACCTTGCCGAGTTCTGGAAGACGATCAACGCCTACAATGTGGTCGCCATGTTCCACGGACATACGCATGGCTCGCCGCCAAGCCGCAACCGCTGGAACGGAAAGCAGTTCGCGCCAAAGCTCAAGGATGGACTCGACCTCTTCAACCCGGATGATTCCGGCGCGGCAAGAACCGCGCGCAACAACCCCGGCAAGGGAACAGGCCTCGCTCATGGGGTGCTCTATGTCGAACTACTCGACCGCCCAGGAGCGGAGAATGACACCCTGGTGGTGCGCTCCTACGCCACCAGGGACAATTGGAGAACCCACGACTGGCACAGCATCTGGAAGAGAAAGATCAGCATCCCGGCGAAGAAATAGCCCGGGCGCCCACCCCTATTTCAGGAGGTGAGCCGAAGGCATGATGCCCCTCTTGTACTTACCGAAGCCGAACTGTGTCGGCTCGAACTTCCCGACAATATCGACCTTCGACTTGGCGACGATCTTGTCCTCAAGCCCGACAGCCCAGTAGGCGGCATTGACCATCATCCGCCGGGAGCCCTCGACCACCAGGTCCGTCGCGGCGCCCATGGTGGTGGTAAACACCCTGCCGACCGTACCATCGTCTCCCTTGTGAGAATTGGTCCAACTGACCGGCATCATGGGGTTGTTCTTCTTGCCCTCCAGGGGTTCATCTTCAAACTTCATGCCCTTGAGAACCTGCCCCATGACGATCGGCTTGCACGTGGCTGCGAGGGGACGAACTCCGTAGACATCCGTAGGGCCCCAGATATCGCCGTCCTTGATTCCCTTGAGGATGGGGTGCTTTTCCTGCCCCTTGGCGATCAGGCCACGGGTGCTCTGCCTGCCGTGATGACCATGGTGATTGAGCCAGGTGTCACCGAGGATCTGCTTTCCAAAGCCACCTTTGCGATTGAAGGAGTAGCTCGCGTATTTCTTGTTGCCTGGGATATTGAAGGCATGGGTGGCTGTCCTCATACCAATGATGGGCTTCCCGGCACGCACATAGGCATCGATATGGACCATCTGGTCATCAACGAGATCGCGAAAACGAGTCGCGATAACCATGAGATCAGCTGTCTTCAGAGCCTCAAGGCCCGGGATATTGTGGCTGTTGTCAGGATTGATAACGCCGGTCTTCGGGTCCTGGGAGAAGACGACAGTGCACTTGAAACCATGATGCCTGGCGAGGATCTTCCCCAGCTGCGGAAGGGCCTCCTCGGAGCGGTACTCCTCATCACCGGAGATCAGAACGATCTCCTTACCCTTGCCCGGCCCATCAAACCCTTCGTAAACGACCCACTTCGGTTCAGCGGCGAACGCGCCCGAAACAATACCTACAAAGACAAGAGCCCATACGCCAGTGGTGATGCGGTCACGTTTCATCTTCTCTGCTGATCCTTTGCGAGACAGGTTGAGTAATCGTTCAAACAGACCGCTGGATTGTACAACGGAGGCGAAGAGTCTTTAAGACCGATTTCTCCGGAAGCCGGATCAGTTAGCGCAGGACTCCGGGCAGGCGGGAATCCGGACGCATTCCTCGCCGTTTGCGTGAGGCGCGCCCCCACGGAAAAGCCAGGTCAGCAGACCAATCGCGTCGGTGAGGTTGACGCCATTGTCTCCGTTCACATCCAGCAGCCACACATTGCCCGGATCACTGGCATCTCCAGCGCCGCACGGCAGCCCGGCCGGATTGCCGACAAAGAGGTGGCCCAGGAGCCCGATGGCATCGGAGATGTCCACACGACGATCCTGGTTCAGATCGCCAGGAAGCTGGAGGCCGCCAGCTGGCTGGGGCGCCGCTGGTAAGAAACCCGGGGTCCCGTCGACCTCGAGGCTCGCCCGCCAGGCGGCGGAATCAGCAAGACCCGCGGGCCAGGATCCCAGGTCGGCCAGCTCGAGAGACGAGCCCTCACCATCGGTCGACGGATACCAGGTGTCGTAATAAGAGAAGGAGGCGATCTCACCGCCGCCGGCATCGATAAGGGTTACCTCTTCGCTGGAATTGGACAGGTTGCCCGCGTAGACACCGGCGATCAACAGGCGCCCGACATCGTAGCGGGTGGAAAAGGCATCAAGATCCTCGACCACCAGGACCACATCGCCTGGCTGGAGCGCTGGCACAGCCCCCTCGGAGAAATCGAAACGCAAGCCGCCGGTAAACCGGACACCTTGCAGGTCGAGGACATTATCGCCGGCGTTCAGCAGCTCGATATATTCAAAATCATCCGCATCGAAGGAGCTGTCGCCATCCTGCCCCCTTGGGTGATACATGATCTCGGTAACCCGCAGGTCGGCTGTATCCCCGGCGAAAACCGCCTCGTTCAACGCGCTCCAGTTACCGCGCCTGAGGGTCCGGGCCTTCAACACGGTCGTCCCACTGAACTGCAGCGGCTCCTGGTAACGAACCGCTGCCGGGCTGGTGTTCCCTCCAGGCAGCCGAGGATCGCTCCCATCGGTGGTGTAATAGATGTTACCAAGGTCAGCCTCCAGAGAGACCTCCAGCGCCTGACCATCCCCCGGGATCCGGCCGCCGTGGGGAAAAAAGACCGGAGCCGAATGCGAAGGATAGAGGCCAGCCCGGCGAAACTGGCTCATGACGATCCCGGGACGCCTGGGGAAATACTCCTCGAGCAGACGGCGCTGCTCCTCGAGCCATTCGGCATCCCGGGTGTAGGCGTCACCCGGCCTGCGCCAGTCACCCCAGCGAGCCGACTCGCAGGCCAGCGCCGCGTGAATCTCCCCGGCAAGCTTCATATAACGCTCCGCAACCGCCTGGGCCGTCATCAAGCCGCCGTTGAAATAATGACGATGCAGGTGGTCGGCGAAGAGCAGCCGAAACTCTGAATTGTCGCTCAGCCGCTGAAAGATGCGGGTTGGCTTATTCTCGTTATCGAGCCTCGTCCTGTCGACGGAGAGGAGCTGGAATATGTGCTCGGTGTCCCAGCAGAAGAACTGGTAGCCGCTACCGGGCTGCCTGCGCCTGGTGGCATACCAATTGTGCCTGTCCCAGTCCGTCTCGCCGCCACCCATCTGGACAATCATGTAATCAATCAGGTTGGGGATATCGCACCACGAAGCGAGCTCCTCGTAGGCTTCAGGACTCTCCAGGCCACCCTCGGCGATCGCCATCATGCTATTCCAGGCCTGCTGGTCCCCATCGACAGCCTCCCCTGAGTTGAGGGCATCGTACTCCTCCTTCTCGCCTCCGGAATAGGAGGCGCTGAAGGCCGCGGTGGGACGCTCAACAACGTTGTAGACTCCCCAGTAGAGCCCGTTGAGGTAAAGATGCATGAAGGTGCCGTGCGCGGCGGGCCTCCCCATCGCCAGCTGCGTCTCCCGGGTCCACTCATCGCGAAGATACTGGGCCCTGGTGCGTTGGCTCAAATTCTGGTTCAGCCAGGAGTTGCCGTGGTGGCCGCGCAGAACGAGAGTATCGAAGCTGTCGACCTCCGAGTCCGGGTAGAGAGGAAAGCGCAGCTTGCCGGGACCGTATTGTTTCTTGAAGAGTAGTCTCAGGGTGTGCTTGGGAGTGATGTCGGGACGGCGGTTGATCCCCCCGTAAATACGGATACCGCAATTCGCCTGGATCCCCTCTTTTCCATCAGGGTAGATGATCTCCATCGAGCAGGGCCGTTCCCAGCGCGAGCCACTGGAGCGACTGTTGGAATAGATACCCCCGATGTCAGGATTCGTACTCGGGTTGAACAGGTGATCACGGTCGGAGATGATGGAGATCGAGGGAAGAGCGAGGAGATCATCGGCGATCTCATCCCGGTACGCGGGATCGGTGACAACATCCTGGTCCATTTCATAATCAGCGAGAATCCCATCGCCCCAGGTCCTTGGAAATCCGGCCGGGCTTCTCGGCTGGTAGAGAACCCCGCCATTGCCAGCCGGGGTCTCGATGAAAATATAGGTGCGGGCATCCGAATAGGACGGCCCGTAGCCATCGAGAAAAGCCGCCGAACGTACGATGGTGGTGTCTGCAACCCGGATGGGGCCGGCATAGACCTGGCCAGCCGCCTGCGATGGGGCGCTGCCATCGAGGGTATACCGTATGACCGCTTCGGGAGACCCGGTCTGAAGCGACACCTCGAAAGCCTGCTCATAGAAGCCGCTGTCATGACTCAAAACCACGTCGGAGACAAAACCCTGGAGCCCGGAACCGTTGGCGGAGCCGGGGGTCGGTGAGCCGAAATAGGCTGGAGAATCCAGGACGCCGCCTCCCATATTGAGCCCGTAGGAGTAGTCTTCCCGCTGCGGCGGAAAACCCGGAGCGAACTCGGAGACAACGCTGACACGATCAGGCTGGTAGAGTCCGAGGTACTCCCCCGAGCTGTCCAGGCGAAACGATGAGTGAAGCTCACCGTCGGCAAACGACCGATCTTTGCCTGAGGCGAACACCACGACGAACTCGCCGGGGCCGAGAACGACCGCGGGAAATCTCCAGCCGAGACCATCCGGATCATCGAAGAGAAACCAGCCGTCGAGGTCAACCGAGTCCGTCCCGCTGTTATGAAGCTCGAGCCAGTCGGAAAAATCACCGTCTTCATCAGCCAGTGCCCCATCGTTATCCGCCATCAACTCGGTGATCACCACATCGGCGAGGAGGCCCCGCGCGGGGAAGAGGCAGGCCAGGAGGATGAGAAGCTGGGATAGAAGGCTCGAAAAACGCACTGAATCACTCGGAAAGGGTCGAAAAGGAAAAGCCCCCGGATGCGGGGCTACAACACGATGTTATCACACGCACAAAAGCAGACGGCCTGCCCGGAGAAGAATCAGAAAGCCTGGACAGTGGAAGGAGAAGGCAGCAACTTGAGCAACTCCCCGGCAGGAATACAGTGCTTGAGCACCATCTGAAGGTTCTTCTCAACACCCTTCTCCTTGTTGTAGTAGATCGAGCGGGTACTGGAGACAATCCCAACCACACGACCATATTGATCGAGAACCGGAGAGCCGCTCGAGCCGCGAGCGAAATCCGCCGTGATCGCCATGCGGTTGATCTTGCCCTTCTTCCCATGTGCGTTGTGAACCATGTACCGGGAAACAAGGCCTTGGGTAAAGGTATAGAACTGCCCATCCGGGTGGCCGAGAACATAAACCCCGGAACCAACAGGCGCGGCAGCCTTGACGGGCAGGGCAGCCAGCCCCTTGCCCTCCACCTGCAGGACGGCGATGTCCTGCAGGTCATCAGCCGCCAGCACCGAGCTTACCGGAAACACCTTGCCGTTGTGCGTCATCACACCGAGGGTCTCGACATCGGCCGCCTTCTCGACAACATGGTAGTTTGTAACCACGACACCATCACTGCCGATGACGAAACCGCTCGAGAAGCCGGAATGCCAGTTTTCACAGCGGCCGCATTTGTAGAGGGTTCCTATCATCACCACGCTCTTCGACGCGCGCTGGTAGATGTCGGCGGGAGGGAGGGACCGTGAAGAGCCTGCAACGCAGTCCATCTCAAACAGCTTACGATCCAGTTGGGAAGCCAGCTTCCCGCCCTGGACCGTCTTGCCCTGGTCCCAGTGATCGGCCATCCTGGAGATGAACTTGTTCCGCAAGCCATTGTCATCCTCTTTCGAGGGCGCCAGGGGCTTCCGCTTGACAGCGGCTGCCGGCACGTCGATGCGAAGCCGTTTCGGTGGCATGCAAACCTCTGCATTGCAGGCCTGGTAGACCAGCTCGGCGAGAATCTTTGCTCCCGGCCCCACCTTTCTCAAGGGAACGGTAATCCTGAAGCTCCCCTCGAGGACCCCGTCCTTGCCGGCCGGAACCCGGGGAGCGGAGGAGGCGCTGAAGCCCGAGCCTTCAAGGAATTCGATCCTGAGAGGAATGCCATC
>CAUZHA010000019.1:0-46764 GCA_963579555.1 Planctomycetes bacterium UBA1146 | reverse complement strand
GGTGATCGCCAGGTCAGCTGCGTTCAGGGCCGGACCCAGCAGTAAGCTGACCGCCAGGACGAAGGCGCAGCGGAGAATGAAGTACGGTCCAGCGTTAGCGGACACCGGCCAGGATTTCGTCAGTATTGTGTTTTTGCGCAATCTATTGCGTAGAAATGAAATCACGCTACGCAGAGCGCTTGAAATATAGGTCACTGATATTCAGGCAAATAAGGGTGAAAGCCCGGTTGACCCCACCGATAGAAGACTCCTCGCTAGTCGTTGACGTTTCATTTTATCGGTTCTTAGGGGACTTGTAAATCAAGACGACAGCTAAGCTACCAACGAAAACAAAGCAACCTTCATGCCCACCCGGGGGAAAATAGCGCCGGCTGGACGATAATACGGTTTTCGCGCCTCTTGGTTTTCTATTGATAGAAGTATACGGCACTGCTTAGGATGCGACGTTTCCACCAAGCATAGCTTATTCCGAAAGACATTCATGTCAGAGACCAACGCTACCGATACCGCAGCTCTCGAAGAGCTCGCTGTCAATACCATCAGGGTTCTTTCCTTCGAATGTGTACAGAGAGCCAATTCGGGCCATCCCGGCCTGCCAATGGGTTGCGCAGACCTCGCCTATACACTCTTCACCAACTCGCTGAAATTTGACCCGAAGGCCCCTGGCTGGCCCGATAGAGACCGTTTTGTGCTCTCAGCTGGGCATGGCTCCATGCTCATCTACTCCATGCTGCATCTCTGCGGCTACGACCTGCCATTGGAAGAGTTGAAGAATTTCAGGCAGTGGGGCTCGATGACTCCCGGCCACCCTGAATACGGCGATACTCCAGGCATCGAAACGACGACCGGCCCGCTTGGGCAGGGAACCGCGAACGCGGTTGGACTCGCGCTTTCCGAGAGCCTCCTGGCAGCCCGGTTTAACACTCCCGAACACAAGCTGGTTGACCATTTCACCTACGCGCTGGTCAGCGATGGCGACCTGATGGAGGGCATCTCTCACGAGGCCGCCTCGCTTGCCGGGCATCTCGGTCTCGGGAAACTTGTCTACTTATATGACGATAATTCCATCACGATCGAAGGCGAGACCGATCTCGCCACCAGCGAGGATACGGCCGGGCGTTTTGAGAGCTATGGCTGGCATGTCCAGAAAATCGACGGCCATGATCGGCAGGCCATCGCGGCCGCCCTCGAGTCCGCCCGGGCGGAAACCGCCAGGCCCAGCATCATCATAGCGAAAACGACGATCGGCTTTGGCAGCCCCAATAAATCCGGCACCTCGGGCGTACATGGGTCCCCCCTTGGAGATGAAGAATGCGGACTGACCCGGGAGGCTCTCGGCTGGAATCACCCCGAGTGCACCGTACCCGACGAGGTCCGGGAGCTTTTCCTCGAACCGGGAACCGCCGGAGCCGAGAAACATTCGGCCTGGAACGAGCTCTTCGCTGATTACCGTGAAAAGAATCCTGAGAAGGCCGCTGGTTGGGACCGAATGCAGGCGGGCGACCTCCCGGCTGATCTGCGCGACAGCCTTCCCGTCTTCGAAAGCTCCGAGGGCAGCATCTCGACCCGGGCGGCCTCCGGAAAGGTCATCAACTCGATTGCCGATGTGATCCCCGAGCTGATTGGCGGATCCGCAGACCTCGCCCCATCGAACAACACCATGGTTAAGGACCAGGGCTCCATCCAGGGCGACCGGATGGACGCGCGCAATATGCACTTCGGCATCCGCGAGCATGCCATGGGCGCGATGATGAACGGAATGGCCTTGCATGGAGGTATACGCCCCTATGGCGGAACCTTCCTGGTCTTCAGCGACTACATGAGACCCAGCGTCAGGCTGGCCGCCCTGATGAAGCAGCCGGTGATCTACATCTGGACCCATGACAGCATCTTTCTCGGAGAGGATGGCCCCACCCACCAGCCGGTAGAACATCTCGCCGCCCTGCGCGCGATACCCAACCTCCGGGTCTTCCGCCCGGCTGATGCTAACGAGACCGCGATGGCCTGGGCCCTCTCGCTGGAACACGGCTCCGGACCGAGCGCCCTCCTCCTGTCGAGGCAGGGGCTGCCCATCTACGACGACACCAGGCTGGGCCAGGGCTCTGAGCGAGGCGCCTACGTCCTCGACCGGGAAGAGGGAGACGATGGGCCCGCTGTAATCCTCCTCGCCTCCGGCTCGGAGGTAGCTACCGCCCGCGAGGCGGCCGGGCTGCTCAAGGAGCAGGGAGTCGCGGCGCGGGTGGTCAGCATGCCCTGCTGGGAAGTTTTCGAGGAACAGGACAAGGACTACCGGGAATCGGTTCTTCCCCGGGCGGTTACCGCGCGAGTGGCCGTTGAGGCCGGCTGTCCCTTCGGCTGGGAGCGG
The DNA here is from genome assembly GCA_963579555.1 of Planctomycetes bacterium UBA1146. Taxonomy (GTDB): domain Bacteria; phylum Planctomycetota; class UBA8108; order UBA8108; family UBA8108; genus UBA8108. The sequence goes on along the minus strand of CAUZHA010000019.1, from coordinate 44,399 downwards.
TATACGGGCCAGGACGGAGTGGTCATCGGCATGAACCGATTTGGAGCTTCGGCTCCGATCAAGGATCTCTCTGAAAACTTCGGCTTTACCGGTGAGAACGTCGCCGCCCAGGCGAAGGCCCTGCTGGGCGGCTGAGAGGGCCGGCTCGCCGCTTCAGACTCGTCAACCCGGGCCCTTCCCATCGGGAACAAACCTGAACTCGGACTCTGTCCTGCTCGAACGCAGCTGCTCCCGTATCTTTTCATCCAGCCGGGCATATTCCTTCAGGAACTCGTGCAGGCTCTGACCGCATCAACACTCATCCTGCAGTGCGGGTCGTTGGGTACGGCAAGGCTGACTACGTCGACCTCGGACAGCGAGAGAACCTCGCGATCATCGTCAAAGGCCCGCTCAATATCGCTCCGGGCAGCGAAGGCCCCGGCGTTTTCCAGCCTCGATGAGGCCACCGCCGCAAGCCGTGCCCCCAGGACCTGTGCGAAGCTCGCTGCATGGATGCCGACCCCGATGGTCTTCTCTTCCATGCTGATCCCTTCAAGCGCTTGAAATAAAATGCCGTTCCGGCTCTCGGGACGATCGCCGAGAGAGATCATTCTCTACAGACAGGCCTCCGCTGGCAAAAATACAGGGAGCCTGTTCCTCAAACATCTTTTCTATATCCACCCCCCGGCCTGCTCGGTATATTCTTCGGGTAGATCTCCAGCAGACCTCACAGGGGAGGCTCTCGCCAATCGAAAATAAGATCCTGGCTCATGAAATATCAATTCCTACCTCGAGTTCTCCTTCTTCTCGCCTTCTCGGTGCCGGGCTGGGCGACTGAGAAAGAGCCTGCCGCGATTATCGCGGAGCTGGAGAAAGGGGGCGATACCGCCCGCCTGACCCGAGAGCTTGCGGAGCTCGGACCGGGAGCCCTTGATACGATCAGGGAAAAGATCAGGACGGGTCCATCGCCTGTCGCAAGGCTCCTTGAACAGGCCCGCAACAGCATTGTCGCCGGGCAGCTAGCAGCCACTCTCAGAAAAGGCCTCGCATCACAGCTCTCCTTTGATGGCCAGTACCATGAGCTCGGGAAGAACAGGGCCGAAAACATCGAGGCGCTCTTCTACCTCCTCAACGACGAATCAAGCCCCCTGACGCTCCGTCTCACGAGCTGTCGGGCGCTGGCGGACATCAGCGACAAGAGCATCCTTCCCCGGCTTCGCCAGCTCTATTGGGACCTGCTCCTGGACTCCCGGCTTCGCGAAGAGCTGGGCATCATCCTCGCGATCTTCGGCGACACCCAGTCGGTCGAAAAGAAGCTGGGCAGGTATGCGCGATTTGCCAATCACCAGCGGGGCCTGGTCAGGCTGAGCGCCAATGTCCAGCTCTCCAATATCTACTACCGGGTCCGCGACTACGAAAAAGCCGTCGCGGCCTACGAGAAGATCATCGAGCTTTCCGAAAGAATATTCAAAGCCGAGAGCCAGGCCGGCCTCCCTAAGGATCTCCTGGATGCGCGGAAGGAACAGCTCAACCTCCACTATTACAATGCCGCCTGCTCCAATTCCCTGAATGGGTCCCTTGAGCGCGCCAGGAAATACCTGCTGAAGGCTGTCCAGGGGAACCCCGAGCACTACGGCAATATCAGCAAGGATGGTGATCTGCTGAAGCTGAGAAAAGATCCCGGCTTTCCCGGCTTCATGAAAAAACTCGGCCGGCTCTTTGAAGATGAGGAGATCTAGGGCTTACAGCTCAACACGGGCCGCTACTCCTCTTTCCTGCCCCCACGGCTCTCCCGCTCCTTCGCCCTCAGCTTCTCGAGAAAGCCCTCCGGTATCTTCGGAAGGTTCCGCTTGCCGGGGGATGGGTCTTTCCAGGCCCTGAAAGATCGGCTTCCGTCCTGCTTTCTTCCCCAGGAGTTTCCCAGCGGAACCCCCCTGAAAGCACACCCATGGACAAGCAGACTCCCCTCCTGGGGCGCGGTATAGAGACCGACGAATTCACCGGAATTCGACAGCTTGAAGCTCGTATGCCGATCGCGGTTCAGGCCATCGCAATAGAAGACCTCGTAGCCGCCGGGCTTGATAACGATATCGTCCCTGATAAGCCACTTCGCCTTCCTTCGTCTCTCATCGGAGAGATAGAGTCCTTTGAGAGAGAGGTCTCTGTCAGATTCGTTAAATATTTCTATGAACTCGCCCGGGCCATCCGCCGCGCCTCCGGGCCGTGGACAGACCTCGTTGATAAACAACTTCGGGAGGACCGGCAGGGCCAGCGTCAGGGCCGGGGCCCCAAGAGGGTAGGAACGCTCCAGGCCATTCTCCGAGCTTGCCCGAAAATAATACTCGGTCCGCGGACGATCCTCCTTATTCTCCAGGGTCAGCAGGTAACGATGCCTCTCCAGATCCCAGGACATCGCGACGCCGCGATAGTCCGCTTCGGTCACTGGTCGGTACATCAGCTCGAGCTCCGGGCGTTTTCCCTTGGACGATTCAGCCGGATTCTGAAACCTGAAGGTGATCAGCAGGTCCTTGTTGTTCTGGCGGATAACCTCGTGGGAAAAATAGGGGCTCGGACACTCGCCCTTGCTCTCCCCCCCGGAAACGAAAACCCAGCCGCCCGCGGCCCCAGGCTCTTTTTTCTGCTCGATGTCACGACCCTGATACCCATTGAAAACGAAATCCGCGACCAGCAGCCCCCTGTCCGGAACACGTCTCCAGAGCACCATCGACCCTCCTGCCGTACGGCTCTTTCCTGCCGCAATTCCAGACAACTCGATCCTGAGACTTCCGCCAGGGGCAAGCTCCTTCTGCTTCCCAAGGAGACCGGGGCTCAGGGAGAAGCCCTCAGAGAACCTGTAGCTTGCGAGCTCTACCGGCAGGAGAGAGCGGTTGCTCAACTCAACCCAGGGAGCGCCCGCAGATGGATTGATCGACCAACCCGAAAAGAAAACGGGCTCCTCGGCGACTTTCCTGACCCTCCTGACCATCGCGCCAAGAGCTTTGACTCTCCTGCGATGCCCGGACTTGAGCTGCCTGGCCGAGCGCTCCAGCGTGGCGCCCTCATCATAGGGCCAGATCGCCCGCCAATCCTCGAGAGAGGTAGCCACCCTGGCGGCCGCCTTGTCGACCAGCGCATCGAATCGAGCAGGAGACAGCTCCTCCAGCAGCATCGATTCCACACGCTGGAGATAGAGCTCTCGCAAAGCCGGCACCTTGAAGAAACGGGTAAAGAGTACCAGCCATGCGGCGCGCTTCCGCTCTCCGGGTCGCTGGCAGAGAGGGAAGAGCGCCCGCTCAAGCTCTCCGGGCGTAAGCTCCCGAAGCTCTTTTTCCAGGTCACGAATCCCCCAGTCGCCGTTGCGGTAACTTTCTCTGAAGAGCTCCCACTTTCCATTACGCGAATCTTTCAGCAGGAAAAAATCCTTCGGGTCGGGATCAAGCTCTCCCCGGATCGCCGAGAAGGCCAGCCGGTCTATGAACCTCTGCAGATAAAAGCGGCTCCGGAAGAAGCTCTCCATCTCTCCCGGGTGGAGCCTGTTGACCTGTCTGACGAGTCCATTTACCGACAGGAGGTCGCCGCTCTTACCGATCCGGTCCGCTCGCAAATCCCAGCTCGAACGCCAATGGTCATCACCATTGAGACGGCTCAACGGACCGGTCTTGTCAAGCAGGACACGCTTTCGAAATTTACTGTCAATCCTCTCGATGTCGTAGCGCATACCGAAAAACCTGCCGTTGATCAATACGATCACCGGTTCCGTAAGCCCAGCCGCGAGCCCGATCGATTCAGCGGCCAGGGAGGTGAGACATTGACGCATCCGGGTAAAATCAAGCTCCTCGGCGCTGAGCAATAGAACATCCCGCTTGCGAAAGATCCTGAAGCTGTCGCGGGCCATATCCACCACCAGGCTCTTATGCGCCAGCCACCTGCCCGGTCGAGCGTCAAAACCCAGCTCGACCGGGAAGCGCCCCTTCCTATACAGAAGCTCGGCGGAAACCCGTCGCGCGGAGCCCTCGGGAGTCGCCATGTGCCGCAAATTTTCCTGGCTGATACGGAAATCATAGATCTTCGGATCGCCCTCGCGGTAAACGGCGGCCTTGAGAGCGAGGGGCTCGGAAAGAGGTCCCCTGATCCCGCTGATATCCTGGCTCTCTACCCGATAGTGATAGGTCTCACCCGGTACCAGGGCACGGTCAATAAGATAGGGAGTCCTCAGGAGTCGGTCATTCACTGGAGCGAAGGGACCGGACGCATCCTCTCCTCGGTAGACATTGAAACCGGCAAGGGGAGCTGTGCCCCAACCCTCATCTCCCGGTGGCTGCCAGGAGAGGGTGCTGTGAAAGAGCCCCGAGCTGCCCGAGAGAACCGGCTTTACCAGAGAAAGCTCCGCTGCAGCTCTCGCAGGAGCAGGCTCGACCCTGATCTTTGAAACCCGCGGTCCCCGGTCCCCGGTGACCGCCACGAAGCGCAGGTCAAGCCAGCCATCAAAGACACCTACTCGAAAGACCCTCTGGAGAAGGTTGAAATCCCCGGCCTCATCGAAAATATCCAGGCCCTCGACCGCGACCTTCCCCTCTGCTTCGACATCGAAGACTCGAAGGCCCGCGGCGGCGACCTCGGTCTCCACCAGGTCGAGAGTCACCAGGTAGTCGCCCCTCTCGAGCTTGAAGACATACTTGCTCTCCCCGGCGCGCCACGAGACCGGCGTGCCGGACGGCCAGCCCCTTACGATGCCAGCCTCGAGAGTTCCGGAGGCTCCTCCGATATAGCCGTAGCCGCGATTGACACTGAAGGGGAGGTCCGGCAAGCTCTTGTCTTCACCCTCGAGCTTGCGTGAAACGACAGCCCCACAGCGCAAGGTGAGCGCCTCGCTCCATGCCGTATCCAGGCCCAGGAAGAGCGAAGCCAGGAGGGTAAACAGAGCCACAGACCGGCCGCCTCTACTTCGCCGCGGCATCGGATAAGAACTCCCAGGATCGCGCCCCGCTTGATTTACAACCATCCGATCTGCCCGCCCTGAAGACTCCAATCAGGAAGATGATCCCTGGCCAGCAGAGCCGGCCGGCTCTTTTTGTTCCGGAGAGGAATCAGGTTCGGAACCAAGGCCCTCCCGCAACAGATCCTGAAAAGCCTTGCGCTCATTTTCGTCCAATTTGCCGTCGCCATTCTTGTCAAATCTCTCCATCACGCCCTTGAGCCCGCCAGAGGAGGCGCCGCCCTGGTTCGAACCCGGCCTTGGCGTGGTTCCGACACCCTTCCCCTCCCCGGCACCAGCACCCGAAGATTTATCCGCTTTGGCGCCATCAGCTTTGCCGTCCGCGCCTCTTCCAAAAGAGGAATCGAGCTTCCTCAGCTCCCTCTCCGCGATGCTCTTCGCCAGGCCGGCAGCCCACTCCTTGGAGATCTGGCCAGTGATCTCGAGAGAAGAAAAATAGACGGTGCTGTTATTGGTAAAGATGTTGAAGGATCCCGCATGCGGAATCTTTTCCGCGAGGCGCGCAAGGGCCAGGCTGTTTCTGTAGCCGAGGGTCTTGCTGTTCACCTTCCATTTCAGGGCGCTGTTTTCCATCGAGATCGCAAAACGAATCGTTCCCGGGCGGAGCAAGGAGCCAACCGGCTGGGACCAGATCTTCTCATCCCTGCGGCTATGCAGCCCGCCGCCATGCTCTCCCGCCAGAAGCGCGAAGGACGATTCCCTGAGATACCCGGGGAGAAAACCGGTGAGCAGCGGCGCCAGCCCTCCCAGGCGTCCCCCGCCCAGGATGTCGTTGAGGGCGACCTCGGGCTTGTAGCCCATTCCCAATGCGAAATAGTCCGCCGGAGGCTCGCCGGCCTCGTTACTTTCACGCCAGGCATTGTAATTAAAGGTCCGGGGCGCGGTCACCCGGTCGGTCTCTTCGGTCCAGAGAGCCACATTGACATTCGGCGCGGCCGCATTGTAGCCGCCGCTAGGTACCACGCCGTTGATCGCGATCCTCGATTCAAAGGGATTGGCCGCGAGAAAACGGACCTCTCCCTTGAGCTTGAAGAGGCGCTTCTTCTCGACCCAGTCGATAGTCGTTCCTCCCCTGCCGACGGGGTAAAAGTCCTGCAGTTGATCCATCGAGGAGAAATCGTAGGTCAGGGTCGTGAGGCCATTCTTGCCTTCCTTGACGGTCTTGGCATTGAAGACAGCCTCTACCGAGGCGCCCGCTAGAGCCGCGATGCGAGCTCGCAGGAACAGCTCATGCAGCGAAGAACGTACCTTTACGTAATCGGCCCTGCTTTTCCAGGCCCCGATCAGAACTCCTGCATCGGTGGCGATGAAATTCCACAGGTCCGCCGGCACCGGCTTTTTGCCGGCGGAGAACTTGCTCTCGAGCTTTTGAAGGGAGAACAGGCGCGTCTCCCGCCAGGAATCAGCGTACTTGGCAAGAAGTCGCTCGTTTTCCTTCCTGTAGGCATCGGCCTCGGCGGGCTTTTCACCCAGGAGCAGTTCGCGCCCCCGGCCAGGCCCATCCCTCAACAACAGCAGCATACCAAAGCCCTGCATAATATCCGCCTTCTCCAGACCCGCACGGGCCGGCTTCCCCATCAGCGCCACAAGACTGTTCGCATCAAGCCCGAGAATACGATGAGCCTCCGGAGCCTCCTTGGACCCGGACTCCGTAACCCTCACCGCAGGCCCCTCGACCCCGAGCGCCTTGTACCGTTTCTCCTTGTCATCCTTCGCCACCGGCAGGAACCTGGCCTTCACCACTGACTTGGACTTTACGGACTCGAAAAAGATCGCCTGGAGTTCTTCCCATACCTTCCTGCTCAAATAGACCTGCTTGCCTAATAGGACCAGGAGAGCCTTGGCCTCTTTATTGGCCATCTTCTCGAGGCCTCCGAGCTTCCCGGTGATGGCATCGAGATGCTTCTGGGCCCCGGAAAAATCAAGGTCGGCCAGCAGCTCGAAAACGCCGCCCCGGTTGTCCTCGACAAATTTCAGGCTGTTCGCCATTCGGCTCTCAGCCAGGCTGACCTCCGCCGCCATCGACTGGAGACGGGATTCTTCGCTGGAAGGCATCCGTACCCTGAGCGTAACGATTTCCGTACGGGCTTTTTCGAAATCGCCGTTTTCAACCATCTCTGTTACCTGCTTGCCCGCGGCATCCATAGCGGCGCGAACCAGCTCGCCGAGCTTCGCTCGCGGGACTGAAGCCATCCCGGCCCCGAGTTCGGAATACCTGGCAAGGAAGCCTGTAAGCACCTCGTCAGCCTTACGCAACTCCTTCTTCCCCAGCAGGACATCGATGGAAACCAGCTCGGCGGAGGCGGCCGCCTTCCGCTTCTCGAGGCCCGCCTTCCTGGCAAGCTCCGCCTTGGAACGCAGCTCCTTCAGGAGCTTCTCGGCGGGAGCCTTGATCCGCGGATTGTCCCCCAGGAGATTTTCCAGGCGCAGAAGAGCGGCCGCCGCATCCAGCTCTCCTTTTGAGTAGAGGGCCTCAATGCGCTTGAACTCCTTGAGAGCAAGCTTTGAGGCATCCCGCTCAATCCCGGGAGCTGGCTTTTCGCGCTTCTCGGGCTTTGTTTTCGTCGTGCGCGGCTCGACCGTTTTCGACCTGCCGGCCCCATCATCTTTGTCGTTCATCAACTTTGAAACCAGGACCAGGGTGAGAACCAACGCGACGATTCCTATCACCGAGCCTACAACCAGGTTTGACTGGGAGCCCTGCGCCGGACGGCGCTGTCGCCGGGCTGTGCCGTGGCCTCCGGCAGGACGCGTGCCCTGGCTCACAGCGGTGGCCCTTGCGGCGCGCGCCTTGCCCTTTGCCGAGATACCTTTTCTGTACTGAGACGGATCCAAGGCGGAAAAGACCTGGTCCGCATTGTCATAGCGGCTGTCAGGATTGCGCGCCAGCATCTTCTGTACGACGGCGGAGAGTCCCCCGGGGATTTCCGGCACGAGGCGGCGAAGCGGTGTCGGGTCATTGTCCATCTTGGCCCGGATGATTTCCTTCACGCTGGACCCATCGAAAGGGGCGACCCCGGCGATCATCCTGTAGAGCGTCGCGCCGAGAGCGTAAATGTCCGCGCGGTGATTAAGCGCCTCGCCGCGAGCCTGCTCCGGCGCCATGTAGCGTGGAGAACCCGCCGCGGGGGTGTTGCTGCCTCCCCCAGCTGTCCCAGTCTGGCTGAGATCGGCGGCAATGCCGAGATCTCCGACCTTTACCGTTCCATCCAGCGTGAGCATCAGGTTCGCAGGCTTGATGTCACGATGAACTATCTGGTTCTGCTGGGCGAACTGAAGCGCCTGGGCAGCATCCCTGGCAGCGTCCACTGCCCGAATAATATCAAGCTGGCCTTCCTGCTCAAGCAGCTCCTCAAGACTGCCGCCCTCAAGATACTCCATCGACATGTAGTGATGATCACCTTCGTGTCCAGCATCGTAGACCTGGACGACATTCGGATGATTCAGGCGCCCGGCGGCGCGGGCCTCCTCGAGGAAGCTCTTAATGAAATCCTCATCCTTGGAGAACCTCGGAGCCAGGATCTTCAGGGCGACCGGCCGATCCAACGAAAGCTGGCGTGCCAGGTAGACTGTTCCCATGGCGCCACGGCCAAGACGCTTCTCGATTTCATAGCCGGCCAGGGTGCTTCCGATGAGCGAATCCTCATCGCTGGTCGCGAGGGAAATCAGGGTGTCACCGATCTCGAGCGTGTCTCCGGAAATGAGCGTGTGCTGATTTACAGGGACATCATTGACCCGGATGCCGTTGGTACTCTTGTGGTCATCGATGACCCATTTCCCCTGCGCGCAACGCACCACGCAATGAACCCGGGAGGCCATCTTGTCATCGATACAGATATTACACTTCTCATCCCGCCCGATCGTAAAGGTGCCTGATTCGGGTAGCTTGAATTGCTTTCCCCGCTGAGAACCTGATTCAATAGTTAGTCTGGCCATAGCCTCCCCAAGGTAAAATCAGCGCTGGAATACGACAAGAGTCAGATTGTCAAAGTTTGTCGCCATAAGAACTTCCAGCACAGGAACCTCCCGTTGATCGATTGGTGGAAGTATATCTTAACCTTTTCTCGTTGCAGGTAAAAGAAACGCACAAATTGCAGGTCTTCTCAAAGCTGAAAGAGCAACCAGCCCGCTATCGATGAGGAGGGGATGAGCCACAGGGGGCTCCATTTGAGAACGACAAGCAGCACCATGGCCAGCACCGCCAGGGCCGCGCTCTGCCATTGAAAAAGAGTATTTTGCGCAAGGGTGACCGTCACCGCCGCCATCAGGCCCACAGAGCTGGCGTTCACGGCATCGAGAAAGTGCCCCATTCTCCGCGATGCACGCAGCCTCCAGAGTACCTTTGCCAGGAGAACGACAAAAATGAAGGACGGCAGAAAGATACCTGCCGAGGCGATGGCCGCGCCGGGGACCCCGTGCAGAAGGTAGCCCAGGAACGCTGCGGTCGAGAGGATCGGCCCGGGCGTGACGTTTCCAGCCGCGACCGCATCGAGGAGCTGCTCAATAGTGATTCCAAATCGATCGTTTACCAGCTCACGCTCGAGGTAGGCCACGAGAACATAACCCGTACCAAACAATACCGAACCAATCTTGAGAAAAACGAGCCCCAGCTCCGCCAGGGTCGCTTTCACCACTCCCGCCGCCCCGGCAGCGGCAAGCGTGCCGCCACTGACACCGAGCCAGCCGCTGCCGCAGCCAAGCACAACAGCGGCGGCCTTATCCGGAGGGGACCCGCTGGAGATCCTGCCCACCAGCAGGCCGAAAAAGCCGCCGGCGGCCAGGGCGATAATGGGATCCGTCTCCAGCAACACCGCCACCGTAACGGAAAGGCCGATGACTACCAGCAAGGAGCTCTTGAAAGCGGTCCTTCCGAGCCTCCAGACAGCCAGGCCGATCAGGGCGGGAATCGTCGCCTGGATCCCCTTGAAAAAAAGGGCCACATCCGGAAGCTTCCCGTAACTCGCATAGAGTGCCGCGAGAGCCGTGACGATCGCCACCGCAGGAAGAACAAAGCAGGTTCCCGCCACCAGCAGGCCCGTAAACCCGGCCCGGATGAAGCCAACGTGGAGTACCATCTCCGTAGAATTCGGCCCCGGAATCAGGTTGGTCGCCCCCAGCATGTCGAGAAAACGCTCCGGACTGATCCAGGCTCGGCGCTTAACCACCTCGTCTTCGAGCATGGCGATATGCGCCGCGGGACCGCCAAAACCGAGGAGGCCCAGCTTGAGACAGAGCAGCGCCAGTTCTCCAAGGCGTGACATAAATCTTCAATTCTCCAGCGAAGATCTCAGAATGAGAGACCGGTCCAAAGAGGCTCTTACCAGGGGCTCATCCCGCCATTGACACAGATCGTCTGACCGGTAACAAAGCCGGCCTCGTCGCTGGCGTAGTAGGTAACGGCCCCGGCGATATCATCCGGGACGCCCCATCGATCCATCGGGATCAGCTCCCTGTAGCCATCTTTCTGTTCCTGCGGATCGTTCTCATGCCGCTCAACGGGAATCCAGCCCGGCGCCACGAGGTTGACCGTGATGTTGAACGGAGCCAATTCCGTCGCCATGCTACGAGTGAAGCCGATCTGGCCGCCCTTGGCTGACACATAGGCGCTGAAGTTGCCGATGCTGCGTTGAAACACCTCGCTGGTTATGTTGATGATCCTGCCCCACCGGCTCTCTTTCATATGAGGCAGAACGGCGCGCGTAAGAAGGTAGGGGCTCTTGATGAAGAAATCGATCATCGCCTGGTAGTGATCCCAGGTGAACTCCTCGATGGGCATCTGGGGCTGATCGGGTGTCGCGTTGACGACGAGAATGTCGATGGCGCCAAGCTTTTCAGCCGCCTCCGCGCACAGGGCGTTGACGGAATCCTCATCGGACACATCGCCGCGAAGCATAACACCCTGGAAGCCTTCCGCCTCGAACTCGCTGAAGGTCTGGGCCGCACGCTCCTCGTTGTTGAAGTAATTCAGGGCGACCCTGGCTCCTGAACGAGCCAGCCCGAAGGCCACCCCCTTGCCGAGTCCTGTCGAGCTGCCGGTTACAAGCGCCACGCGACCATCAAGGGAAAATGGCATGTCGTTATCCATAGGATTGAATCATTGATGAAACGGGCTCAGCCTTACCCGTGAAAAGAAGAGAATCATGATGGGCTTCCCGGTCTGACTAGTCAAGCCAAGACGAATGCCCGGGCCGACGGCGTCACATCAAGGCTTGAGCTCGGTATTCCAATAGGCCTCGCTGACGAAATGATCCCAGCTGGCCTTGCGGCGCGTGACGTGAAGAGTGAAGGCCGACTGGGCTGGTGGCTCAACCGGTTCACGCAGCAACCGCATCCCGGCCTCCCTGGTACTCCGGCCGCCCTTGCGGGCATTGCAGGAGAGACAGGCTACAACGCAATTCCTCCAGCTGCTGATCCCTCCAGCGCACCTGGGAACGACATGGTCAATCGACAGGTTCTCGGTCGAGAATTGACGGCCGCAATACTGACAGCTATTGCCATCCCTGCGAAAGAGGTTACGACGCGTGAAAACGACCTGCGGCCGGCGGAATCGATCGCAGCCATGCAATACGATGACCTCCGGAATTCGAATCCGCCGGCTCACTCCCTGGAGATAGGGTTCGCCATTGGAAATGGCGAGGTCGGACCAGTTCTTGAAATCATAGAGCGAGTAATCCTCGGGCTCGACAACCCGGGCCAGCCCTTTAAAGAGCATGGTGACGGCCCTTCTCACCGAGCAGACCTGGATGGGCAGCCAGTTTTTATTCAGGACCAGGGTTGGATCGGCAAGACAGGTGTCGTGCATCATTTCTCGGAGTTTACTTTCCTTGCGGGACAAAGATGCTGAACAACTCGGCTGAAGCTCCTATCAGTCTACGGGCAGAAGGATTCGGTCTCAATTGAATCCATCATGCTGAAAAAGCCGGCTGGAGATTTGCTGGCTCCCAAACTCCCTTTGACACATACTCTGTCCGTCCCATCGCCGAATGATTGGATGCGATGCAGCGCGGGGACTCAGCGGAATCAAAAATTGACGCCCTTCGGAGCCGTCCACAAAAATGAACGGGAGTTCGCAGGTGCCGATCTCAATGCCCGCCACGGGCGACCAGCCTGATGAACGGAAAAAACCCGGGGGCGGTGTTTTCCTGGGTGGACCGCTCTCGGCCATGCTGCTCTCCCTGTGCTTTCTCGAGCACGATGGAATCCTGGAGAGAACCATCCCATGGTTCAGCCTGGTCCCGCTCTTCATCAGCCTGGACCGTCACCGCCGCAACCTGAAGTGGCGGCTGCTGCACGGCCTGTTTTTCGGACTTATCCTGTATTGCTGGCCACTGGTATCCTGGAACGAACCCGCCCGCCTGACGGCCGTGTGGACCAGCCTGCTCATGATGGGGCCCTGGATGCTGTTCTGCGCCGCTGGAGGAGCCCTTCTTCGCTATCCATCCCGGCTCACCGTTGTGCCCGGGCTCGCGATAACCTGGACTGGGCTCGAATTCCTGCGCAGCGAATGTATCCCGGCATCCGTCCCCTGGATGCAGCTCGGGCAGACCTTGAAACCTGAAAACCCTGAGGGGCAGTTCGCTGCGGTCATCGGAGTCGCGGGACTCGGCTTTGCAATCTGCCTGGTCAATGGAGCCTTCTTCCTGACCCTGCGAGAGCGCCGAAGCCGCGTTCAATTCTTCTCAGCGCTGGCCGGAACCGGGGCGGTGGTGGGGCTGCTGGTTTCCGGCGGACTCGTTGGATCCAGAGCCCAGCACCTCGAGCAGCCGCCCCGCGAGACCCTGCGAATCGGCCTGGTTCAAACCGGCGACGGCGGCAACAGCGAACATCTCAAGCTGGCTCGGCAGCTCCTGAATTCTGAGCCCCAGCTGATTTTCTTCCCCGGTAACGCCTTCATGCCCACCCCGGGCAAGTCCTGGATCCCGGCCGAGCTGGAGGTTTTCGCGAGGGAAGAAGGTATCGAGATGCTCGTCGCTGGCATGAACCTGGAACCTGGCGGCAAGAGCAAGAGGAATCGGGCCCTGCTGTACATCGCCAGCGGAGGCTGGGAGGGAGAACTTGTACATTCAGAAACGCTGGAGATCCTCACAAAGGAGGATCAATCCATCCTCGCTGTCTCTGACCGCGTAAGCCACTCCGCCTGCCAGATGAACCGCCTTGCTGCCGGCGGAGCGCAGCTGTTCCTGGTGGCTGGCGATAGCGCTCATGATGAGATGAAATATGACCTGCTGCGCAATCGTCTCCACGCCTTTCGCGCCCTGGAAACCGGGATCTCCATCTGCCGGGCAACCAGCGCCGGAAGCTCCTCCATCGTAAACAATACGGGAACCCGCCAGGTAACCGCCCCGCGCAACCAGACCTGGGCGGCGGTCAGCTCCGTTCCTCTACTCGACCCGCAGCCTGGTCGGACCTGCTTTGTCAAGGGCGGCTGGCTCATCGGGCCCGGCTGCTTGCTCCTGCTTGCGATCCTCGTCCTCTTTGAACTGTACACGCTCCGAAAAAAATCATCCGGAGGTGGAAACACAGGCTGTCAGGACAGCACGCGACCATCGTGAGCGAGCTCCATCCCGGCAGGAAGCTCCAGGGCGGCATGGGAGATGTCGTGAGTCATATGGGTGAAGAAGGTCTGTTCCGCGGCGATCTTTTCCGCCGCTGAAACCGCCTCTTCCGTAGAAAAATGGGTCGGATGGCTTTGGGGACGCAGCATATCGAGCACCAGGGTTTTCAGTCCGCCAAGCCGCCCCCAGCTCTCATCGGGAATCTCTGAAACATCCGTACAGTAGGCCAGCGGTAGCGGACCGGGCTGCGACTCCGCCACCTCGCCGGAGTTGTCGAGGGCCTCGACCCTGAACCCGAGCACGGGCTGGCGGCCGTGAAGCAACCGCAGCGGGGTAAAACGAAGACCGAAGAGATCGAGGGCCTCGCCCACCCGCAGCTCGTTCTCCAGCAGACGAGCTACAAAGGACCTGTTGATGTTTTTCTCTGCCTCGAAGATATGCCGGTAGACCCTGTGAAGAAAATCGAGCGTCTCCTGCTCCGCGTAGATATCGATCGCCGAGCCCATAACCGCGTTGAATCTCCGCACCTCGTCCAGCCCGAAAGTATGATCGACATGATCATGGGTAAAGAGGATCGCATCGCATCTTTCCAGGCCAAGTTCGAGAGCCTGCTGGCGTAAATCCGGTGAGGTATCGATCAGAATGACCCGCTCGTGTCCTGCTCCATCGGTAAAGCGCAGGCATACACTTGCCCGTCGGCGCCGGTCGCGCGGATCAGCAGAGGTGCAGACCTCGCACTGGCAACCGATGACCGGCACCCCCGCGGATGTTCCTGTTCCGAGGAAGGTAAAGCTCAAGCTGGTAAGGTCTGGATTGGACGGCATGCGCCTCCACAAAAAATCATGCTCGGTGAAAAATGAAGCTCTCCGAAAAGTTTACCCCGCAGGAGCAGGCTTCTCACAGCCCCGAATCAGGCCGAGCCAGGCTCACTTCTCCGCAGCCTTGAAGACCTCTCCAAAGTCGGGCGCCTTGAGGCCGAAGGTGTGCTCCAGCGCCACCTCCGCGGCGCCTCCGGACCCTACCGACACCGGGACCTTGAAGACCACCCCGGCGACCTTGCAGGCGCCAGCGTCATCGCAGTAATAGGCCAGGGCCTCGACAAGCAGCTCTCCCCGGGCCTCGGAGACCACGCCCTCGACAGGAATCTCGATGATCCCTCCCGCGCCGAGCGCTCCCTGCGCGGAAGCTTCATCCAGCAGCACAGGAGAGGAGCCGGCCGTGAACACCTGCCAGCGACTGGGAGCCGATTTGGAATAATAGTGTTTCGCGGGAAGAGCCAGCTTCAGCATCAGCTTGCCGCTTCCGCCTGTCCTGATCTTCAGCTCGCTGCTCTTCACCTCAACGGTCCCGGGCAGATCAGCCAGGCGAGCGCTCCGCGGCGCAACGGGTGAGAGCGCCCTGGGGATACCCTGGAGCTTGAGGGTGGTCACCTCCAGGGTCTTGAGATCAGCTATCCGGACCTGGTGATTGTTGGTGTCGGCAATGTAGAGCTTGTCCCCTCCGGGAGCCAGGGCAAAGCCAGAAGGCTCGGAGAACTGCGCATCGAGCCCCTTTCCGTCACGAAGGCCGGGCTTACCCGATCCGATCCATCGAACAACCTCTTTTTTTGCGGGGTCAAGAAGCTTGAGCCGGTGATTGTAGGTGTCGGCCACAGCCACCCGGGAGCTGGCCTCGAGCCAGAGCACGCCGAGGTCATGCTGCAGGCGGGCCTTCTCGCCAATCCCATCGGCGTCACCGAAGGCGAAGAGGTTCCTCGGATCGGCATCCTCGCCACCGACAAGGGTGGCGGTGGCGTCGCTTTCCAGGTCGATTGTCCGGACCGTGCTGCTCTCGCTGTCGGCGATGAAGAGCTTGCCGTTTCCAAGGCTCAGACCCGATGGCTGGGCCCAGGCGGCCAGGAGGCGATCCGGGGAGTTGCTGTTCTGCTCACGCCCCGTCCCGCTGAAGTTATTGAAGATCCCCTCCTTCTTGTCGTAGGTCCAGATCTGGTGGGTTCCAGCCATGGCGATGTAGACCTTTTCGCTGTCGACCGCGACATCCCAGGGCGTGCTGAGCCGCTGCCGCGGTCCCTTGCCACCACCGGTGTAGTCCCGGCCCTGCACCCCGTCACCAGCGAGAGTGGAGACCGTCTTCGACTTGAGATCGACGACTCGCAGGGCGTGGTTCTCGCTGTCGGCAACATACAAGAGCTCGCCATCGATGGCCAGGCCCTGGAGCCTGTTGAACCTGGCCGCATCGTAGCCGCCATCACGCAGCCCGATACGGCCGCTACCGATCACCTCGGTAAACCTGCCCTGGAGATCTGTCACCACGATTCGATGGTTGTTGGAATCGCTGATGAAGAGCCGCTTGCCTGGCGCATCGATCGCCAGCTTGCCAGGAAAACGCAACGGTGATTTCGATGGGTACTTTTCGCTTTCGAGCCGGATAGGCAGAGGATCATGTCGAAAGGCATCGGCCGGGTAGAACTCCAGCGAGGCGGCGATCGCCGCCTCGATAACATCCCGATTGCCTTCGCCCGAGAGCAGCAACAGGAGATTGCCGCGGGGGCCGACCATCGCGATGCTCGGCCAGCTGCGCACCCCGACATCGCGCCACATCTTCATCTCATCATCGTTCACCACCGGATGGGCGATCTCATAGCGCAAGACCGCCCGGCGAATGTTCTCCGACACCTTCTCGTTGTCGAATTTAGCTGAGTGAACCCCAACGAACGCCACCGGGTAGCCAGCGAAACGATGTTCAAGCCAGGCTAGGTCAGGCAATACGTGAATGCAGTTGATGCAGCAATAGGTCCAGAAATCGAGAATGACGATCTTTCCGCGCAGCTCTCTCTTCAGCGAGAGGGCGGGGGAATTGAACCAATCCTTGCCCTTGGGAAAATCGGGAGCCTCCAGCTTATCAGACAGCTTGTCCATCTTCTCAATATGCTTACGGAGCGAACGGCGCAGCATGGCCGGGCGGGACTCGGCCCCGGGCAGTCCCTCCTGGGCAGACAATCGCCCGCCTCTTCGCGCGATGCCCGCCGGCATGAGCAGAGAAACCACGGCGACCACCAAAAGGGTCTTCGCGGGTATCCCGTTTGATTTTATTAAGCTATTCATGGCAGGCCCCTTACCGCCGACAACCGTCGGCAAAACTGGATATTGATGCCGGACAGAATACTACGAGCTCGGGTACTTCTTCCATCCCTTGATTTTGTCATTACCTTGCGGTGACAATACCGCCTCTGTTCAGCAGTCCTTGAAGGAGCTCTCAATTTGCAAGCGATCGCCGTAATCCCTGGCCAGGCTGATAGTGTTCACCTGACGGAACTTGAAAAACCATCGATAGATGCAATTCCCAACGGGCGTGGCGTTCTTGTCGAGGTTCTCCAGGTTGGAGTCGATGGTACCGACAAGGAGATCAACGCGGCCGAATATGGCAAAGCTCCGCCCGGCTATGATTTCCTCGTCATTGGCCACGAGAGCTTCGGACGGGTGGTCGAGGTGGGAGACGGTGTCACCGAGCTGGAGCCGGGCGACTACGTAACCGCCACGGTGAGGAGGGCAGGAAACAGCATCTACGACCAGATCGGTCATTATGACATGACCATCGACGAGACCTACTATGAACGCGGCATCAACCTGTTGCATGGATTCCTCACTGAATTCTACGTCGATGAACCGGAATACCTGGTCAAGGTGCCGAAGAGTCTCGCCGATGTGGGAGTCCTCATGGAGCCCATGAGCATTGTAGAAAAAGGTATTGTCCAGGCATACGAGATCCAGCGCCGGCTGCGTCTGTGGCGCCCGAAAAAGGCCCTCGTGCTGGGTGCCGGGGCTATCGGGCAGCTGGCCACGCTCGTCCTGAAGCTCCAGGGCCTCGACGTCGTCACCATGGCCAGGACCCCGGCGCCTCACCTCAAATCACAGCTCATTGAAGAGCTCGGGGCACGCTACCTCAGCACAGAAGAGATGGACCTGTCGGAGGTGATGGAGCGTCACGGTCCCTTCGACATCGTCTTCGAAGCTACCGGGGTATCCTGGATCGCATTCAAGGCGATGGAGGTTCTCACCAAGAACGGCATCCTCGTTCTGACGAGCATCACCGGTGGCGACGCGAAGGTGGAGATACCGGGAGACAAGGTGAACCTTGACTTCGTCCTGCACAATAAGGTGATGTTCGGAACGGTCAACGCCAACCGGGAATATTTTGAGCTCGGCGTAAAAGATTTCTCCCACTCCCGGAGCCAATATCCTGGCTGGCTGCAGAAGCTGCTATCCCACCCGGTGGAAGGACTTGGAGAGTACGAAAAAATGATGCGCCTGCTGACCACAGAGAAGCAGGCGGTAAAGGTCTTCATGCAGCTCAAACCCCTCAACGGCAGCTGACTCATTGAATCCGATCGAGATCCTCGCACGCCATCATGACCCGGCGAGTCCAACCTTCGAGATACTCGTCGTACACTCGACGCTGGTCGCACGCAAGGCACTCGATATCGCCCGGTCCTGGTCAGAGCGCCACCCTGAAGAGAGCCTGGACCTCGATTTTTTGAGAGAGGCCGCCCTGCTGCACGACATCGGAATCGGCCTCTGCGAAGCTCCAGAGCTGCATTGTTCGGGCAGGGAACCCTATCTCTGCCACGGGATCCTGGGCCGCGGCCTTCTCGAAAAAGAAGAGCTGCCGCTTCACGCGCTGGTCTGCGAGCGGCATACAGGGGCCGGCATCACAGCGACCGAGGTTCGGGATGGAGACCTGCCGCTGCCCGAACGCGACTACCTCCCGGTGAGCCTGGAGGAAAAGATCATCTGCGTGGCCGACAAGTTCTACAGCAAGAAGCCGACCAGGCTCTGGATAGAGAAAGAACCCGCGGCCATCGCCCGGTCGATGGATCGCTGGGGCCGGGAGGTGCGAGCTCGCTGGGATGCCCTCGCAGCAACCTTTCTCGGCAGCTGAGAGCCCGGCGGAGGAACCCCAATGGAAACCTATGATTGCATTGTCGCCGGGGTGGGCGGCGCGGGAAGCGCGGCCCTCTACCATCTCGCCAGGAGAGGACTGAAGGTCCTCGGAATCGATCGGTTCACTCCCGGCCATGACCGCGGCAGCTCCCATGGCGATACCAGGATTATCCGGATGGCCTATTTCGAGCATCCCGACTACGTTCCGCTGCTTGAGCGGGCGCACCAGCTCTGGGATCAACTGGAGGATGCGAGTGGAGAACGGCTCCGCTTCGAGACCGGCCTCCTGCAGGCCGGTCCCGCGGATGGATTCATCGTCGACGGGGTTCTCAGAAGCGCCCGCGAGCACAGCCTGGAGGTGGAGGAGCTCGAAGCCGCGTCTGCGCAAAAGCGCTTCTCCGGCTTCAGGCTCGCCGACTCCATGACAACGGTATATGAAAAACAGGCGGGCTACCTCCTGGTTGAGAATTGCGTCAAGGCACACGCCGCCGCGGCGGTCGGCCAGGGGGCACGGCTGGAGACCGGTGCCAGTATCACGGACTGGAGGGAGCGGGACGGTGAGGTTGTCGTCACCACAGACGGAGGCGCCTTCAGGGCCGCGAACCTCATCCTCACCCCGGGGGCGTGGGCTCCAGGCCTGCTGGACAAGCTCAGGATGCCCCTGGAAGTTCGAAAAAAACATCTCTATTGGTTTCGCTGCCCCGAGAAACGCTATCGAGACAGCGCCGGCTTTCCCTCCTTCGTATTCGAAACCCCGGAAGGTTTTTTCTACGGATTTCCCTCCATCGACGCGGAGAGCATCAAGGTCGCAATGCACTCTGGTGGAGATAAGGTCGAGGACCCTCTGGACATCGACCGCGGCCTGAACGAGGAGGACCTTGCCGCGACCCGCGATTTCCTGGACCGCTACCTTCCCGGAGTTGAGCACGACATCTTACGCCACGAGATCTGCTTCTACACCTGCACACCGGACGAACACTTCATCCTGGATCGATATCCCGACAGCGAAAGGGTCGTCTTCGCCGCAGGGCTGTCCGGCCACGGGTTCAAGTTCACCAGCGTACTGGGAGAAATTCTCGCCTGCATGAGCTCGGGAGCTGACCATGGCCTCTCAATCGACTTTCTCGGCGCCGGACGCTGAGGGGGGAGGCGAGCTACTTTTTCCCCTTCTTCGGAGCTGGGACACCAGGCTTCTTTGACGGCGAGGAGAGATCGTTGATGTCCTTGTAGTACTGAGACACCAGCTTCCGGTAGCGTGTCGGCATTCGTCCCCAGACCTCCTGCAAAGACTTCCTCACCTCCCGGTCGTTGATCCTGCCCCACATCTCTTTCTCATTCGGAGTCAGCTTACGAAGGTTGACCTCCGCCGCTTCCCCCTGGCGGAGTTTTGAATTGTCCGCGGTCTGGTCCTTAGGCTTGTTCCTGTTGCCATCTCTCTGCTGATTCGCCTGCTGCTGCTGTTGTTGTTGCTGTTGCTGCTGCTGTTGCTGCTGCTGCTGCTGGCGTTGCTGCTGCTGGCGTTGTTGCTGTTGCTGCATCTGTTCGAGCATTTCCTCGATCTGCCGACGGGTCTCCTCTTCCATCAGAAGAACGATCTTCGCGAGGATATCTTCTACCTCCTGCTGCTCGGACTGCACCTCCTTGTCGAGCTTCGGCTTCGCCATGGTTTCGGAGATGCCGCGGGCGCGACCGGCGACGTCATGAAGAGGGCCATCGTGGTCTTCACGGATTTCCTTGAGCTGGTCCCTGGCCCAGGTCCGCTCGGTGGTCTGCTCTTCGGAGAGGTCCTTCAGATAGAACTGCAGCTCGAGAATAGCCAGGGTTGTCTCTCCGCGGGTTCGATAGAGGCTTGCGAGACTCTTGCGAACCTTGTGGAGCGGCAGGAAGTGTTCGGATTTAACCAGCCGCTCCATGACCGCCACCGCGTTATCGGTATCATCTTTCTCCATGGCGTGACGGGCCGCATAGAAATCAGCGTACGCCTTGAGAAAAGGATCTCCACCTGAACGAAGCTTCTCGACAAGGGCCCCTATTTTCTCATCGCGAGCCTGGCTCTGCCCTGCCTCATCGAATTGCGCATGCAGGTTGATGAGCTCGCCGGACTGGCGGAAGAGAATTCCAAGAATCGGATCTCCCCTTGCAAGATCAGGCATGGGAAAAGCTTCGGCCCCCAGGAATCCGGCGGCCAGGCCTCCCACGCGGTCATCTTTGAGCTCCTCGAGAGAGTCATCGAGATTGTCGAGGATAAGCTCCTCGCGGCCCTGCTCGATCTGGTGCTCGACAAATTTCTTCCAGACTCCAGCCGGGGTCCATGAATCGCCGGCGGCAAGAAAATCCTGCAGCTCCCTCAGCCCGGAGATGTTCTGCGCAGAGACCACGCTGAAGCTGCCGGAAAAAACCAGGGCCAGGAAGAAGCTCATGACTGAATTCATTGGCTCTCGTCGCCCCATCTCACTCACCCTCATCCTTTTCTGCAGGTTCACTCTTCTGCGGAACCTTTTCTTCCTCACGGGCCCGCCTGCGTGGAATCAGGCGGCGCAGCCTCGAGCCATCGTTGTCCCCGTCGCGATCGGAGGAATCTTCTCCCGCCTCTTTTTTCCCGCCACGAAGTCCCTCAACAACTCCCTGAAGATCCTGGAGATCCAGGCCCAGAAGAAATTGATCGATGATCGGATATTTCTGGATCAGCTCATCGGTGAGCCCGCCAAGAGCTTCCTGGGCTTCGGAGAGGCGCTTCGCCTGGTCGACTCGAAGCTCCTGGTCCTTGCCCGATTCGTTCCCATCCTTTCCCTTCACCGGCAAGGCTCCGAGCTCGTTCCACCTGGCCGTTCGTGCCCGAACTCGCCTCTGGGCACTGATCAGCATACGAAGCTCCATTACCGGAGTGATCAGATCTTTCTTCTCCTGCTCTTCCTCTCCCTGTTCGCCCTGCTGCTGTTGCTGCCCCTGCTGCTGCTCTTTCTTCTCCTGGGCCCCTCCGGCACGCTGCCGATTTTGATCCATTCTCTTGCGATTGTTCGCCGGTTTCAGAGCCTCGATCAGCTCCCCCAGAGAGGTCTCGACGTCATCCTGGAGCACCTGGACAAGCTGGCCTGTGTCGCTCTCATCCAACCGACTGGAAATATTCTCCAGGTCGGATATGACCCTCCGAAGGATCTCCGGAGCGACCACGGAGGATGCCTCCTCGGAAAGAACCCTGAGAATATCCTCTGCATCGGCTCCCAGGCCCCTCTCCCGTCTCGCCAGCGAGCGGCCCGCGAATTGGAAGGTCTCTTTCACACCCGGAACTGAAATAGCTCCGGACCTGGAAAGACTCTCCCGCTGTTTTTCCAGCTCCTTTGTCTCGCTGGTAATCGTCTGCTGATCCGCCAGCACCGTATAGAGCTTCGCGACAACGACCTGGGTGACCTTCTCGCGCCGCTCCCTCTCGAGACGCTCCTTCTCTTCGCGAAGGCGGTCTTCTGAACGATTCAGCTCCTCGAGGGCCTCCTCCTGGTCCTCAATCGCTCCTTCGAGATTCTCCGCATCGAGGCGCTGGGCGGCATCCTGCATGCTGCGTTCCGCCCGCCGGAGAGATTCCAGGCTCTCCTGACGCCGCTGGGAGTTGCGCTGCTGCTGACGCCGTTGCTGCTGCTGCTGCTGCTGGCCTTGCTCGCCCTGCCGCTGCTGGCCTTGCTGGCCCTGCTGCTGCTGGCCCTGCTGCTGCTGGCCTTGCTGCTGCTGGCCTTGTTGCTGGCGGCCCTGTTGCTGGCGGCCCTGTTGACCCTGCTGATTGCGACTGGCCTCGCGTTCAAGCTCATCCGCAAGCTGACGGGTCTTACGTTGGAGATCTCTCTCGCGGCGAGAGAGACGATCATTTTCGCGGTTTCCCGACTCACCCGCGCGATTCTGCCGAGCTTCTCCATCCCGACCCTCTTCAAGAGAGTCCTCGGTATCATCCAGGTTCTCCTGCTGGTCACCGCTGAGGCGCTGCAGGCGCTCGAGCTGCTCAGTAATATCACGAATCGCATCGGACTCTTCCCTGATCCGTTGCGCATCGTCTTCACCCTGGAGAATCAGCAGGATCCTCTGCAGGTCTTTCTCGGCGAAGAGCTCCTCCTCGAGAGCATCTTCGAGGGCCTTCTTTTCGAGAAGTTCACGGATCTTCTCCAGCCTCGGAACGATCTTCAGCTCGCGGCTGCGATCAAGAGCTTCCTGCAGTCGGCCGGACTCTTCAAGCTCTTCCTCCTTGGAGAGGAGCTTACCCATCAGGGAGATCAGGCGCAAAAAGCGCCTCTCAACCTCTGCCGCAAGGTCCTTTTTCTCACGATCGAGTTGAACCGGATCTTCAGGCGCCGCCGGCACGGGAGGCTGGACACCTGAAAAGCTCAGAAGAGTGATGAAAAGAAAACTGCTGGTCATAAAGAGACTCCCGAAAAAAGAGGACGCCGAAGTATCTCGACTCCTTCTTTCCAGATTAAAGGATCATGGCTTCAATTAATAATAACGAGTAGCTATTTGTCTTTTTTGCCGGCGGCGCCTTTATCCTGGCCGGAATCATCCGGACCCGCCACCTGCTTGGTTTCGTTGATAACCTTTCCCTGCAATTCAACGATCGATTTAAGCCTCTGCAGGATCTCCCTGAAATCACCGCTACCGGCGAGTCGACGGGAAACATCCTTGAGATTGCGGGATATTTTTTCGGCCTCGGCCTCGGCCCGATCCGCATCTTCCTGCGGATTCCCCGAGCGCGGAATCGATTCTATATCTTCAGCGCTGCGCGGCAGCCGATTCTCGCCCAGGTCCTCGAGTGGACGGGCGATCTCTTCTTCAAAACGTTCGCTCTCGCTACGCTCCATCAGCTGATTGCGCTCGAGATCATCGGCCATCTCTCTGAGGCTGCGGGCGAGCTCGCGAGCCTCCCCCGCGATTTCCTCCTGTTCGTTTGAAAGACGCTCAAAACCGTTCTGCGGCCGTTGCTGGGGCTGGCCTTGCTGTCCCTGCTGCTGTTGCCCCTGTTGTCCCTGCTGGCGCTGGCCTTGCTGTCCCTGCTGCTGTTGCCCCTGTTGCCCCTGTTGTCCCTGCTGGCTCTGACCTTGCTGGCCCTGCTGCTGTTGTCCCTGCTGGCCCTGCTGGCGCTGGCCTTGCTGACCCTGCTGGGGTCGTCTTCCAGTACCGGCAGAATTCCTCTGGCCCTCGGGCGTTTCACTCTCACCCTCTTCGACCTTCGGCTCCTCAGCGCGTTCCCCTTCCTCTCGAGGCGCCTCTTCTTCACCCTCTCGGCGCTCACCAGCCTCTTCTGCGCTTTCACCATTCTCCTGCCGGGGGCTCTCTCCCGCTTCCCCTGCCTGGCGACTCTGTCCCGATTGTCCGGATGGGCCTTGTCTTCCTGAGCGAGCGCCCTGGCGACCTGCGGACTGCTCACCCGTCTCGCCTTCACGCGGTTCCCCCTCCCTGCTTTCCTCACCGGGGACCTCACCTTCGCGCGACTCCCGCTCACCTGGCTCTTCGCCCTCCTGCTCCTGCCGGGACGAACGTTCTCCCTGCTCTCCCCGGGTGTCCTGCCCCTGCTGACCCGCGGACGGACGGCCGGACTGGCCGGGGCGCCCCTGTGCCTGCGAAGGATTCCTGCCTCCCTGGGATGACGGCTGACCTTCCCTCGAAGGCTCAGCACGGGCGAGCTCAGCCAGCTCTCCCGCCGGATTGTCCTCGTCGCGCTCCCCTTCCTTCCGCTCACGATTTTCGCCTGCCGCCAGCTCCCCGGGCTCCCCCTCCCCGCCGGCGGAAATGTCGGGACGCTCTGAAAGATCAGCCTGGAGACGAAGCAGCTCTTCGACCAGCGAACCTTCGCGGAAGGCCAGCTCTTCGAGACGTTCCTGGGCCTTCACCCTCACCTTGTCGAGATTCTCCTTGAGCTTCTCAGCGGAAACGACCGCGAAGTTGATCTCCTCGGAGAAGCTTTCCTTGTAACCTCCCGGTCCGTCATTGTCCCGAACCACCGCTCGAAAGCTGATATTCATCCCCGGCTCCAGGGCCAGCGGGGCCAGCTCGATCGTCCCCTTGATGTCGACAACCACTCCGTCATCAGTTTTCACGGCATCCCATGGAGGGAGCTCAGCCGCTGTTGGCTTACCATCTTCAAGCGTCTCGGCCTGCAGGCCGCCGATGAGAAGCTGCAGCTCCGAGAAACCGAAATCATCACTGGCATGGAGACTGTACTCAACTCTTCCCTCTGGCGTGACCTCCCGGATTTTTCCCGCGACCTTCAGCTCGATCTCGGGCTGCGCGTCAGGCAGCGAGACCAGCGCCAGGCGGGTCTCCTCGCTGTCAAATCCCCACCGGCGGCCCTTCACTCCAGCCTCGAGAAAGCCGCTCGCTGTCACCTCGAAAGAATACCTGAAACCTTTCTCCCCCAGGAGGTCCGCCTCGCCCTGGCCGTCTTCACCAAACCTCCCCCAGGCACTCTTCAACTCTCCATCGCACTCCGCCTCGAAGACCACGGTCGAGCCGGCGATGACCTCGACCTCCCCGGTAGGATTCGAGAGCTCTTTCTCGCCAAGCCCGGTGTGTTCAGGAGCACGGATGCGAAGCACCGAGGAGACAACCTTCGGGCGGTCATGAATCTCCACCCGGGTTTTCCTGCTGCGGTTGTCACCACCCAGGAAGTAGAAATCAAAGGAGTCCAGGACACTTGGAATACTGTAGCTGAGCGCCGCAGCCCTGACGCTGACCTCCTCCCCGGCGCCGGGGCCTCCCTCGGTTACGGCCGAGGCCGTGGCCCAGATCCCCTCGCGAGTGATCCCGGGAACCAGCCGACTCTTGCGGCTGCTGCCGCCGGACTCAACCACGATGAACACATCCCGTGGATTGCCATTTACCCATCCGCGCAAATCCAGGCGCGCCTTGCGCGGGTGATGCCAGACAGGCTCGACGCGTTCGAGGAAAAAATGCGTCTCCCGGGGCCAATGGGTAGAGGAGAGCGCCAGGTTTCGATGAACCCAGAGCGCCGCCTGGTCGGGAAAGAGAACTCCACAGGAGACCAGGAGGGCAATCGCCCCCACCGCAGCCAGCTGGTTCCTTCGTACCGAGCCTGTGTCAAGAACACGGCCGATCTCCAGGTCGCTGACCGCCTGCTGAGACTCAGAGAGGGCCCTGTCAAAGAGCTCCTTCTCAAGCTCAGACCGCTTCGCCGCATTCCCCGGCTCCGCGGCAAGCTCTTCGCGAAACTCGACAATATTGGCGAGCTCGCCCTCGAGATCAGCTGAGCTGTTCTCCACCGTGGCGAGGAGATCTTCCCTGGAGAGAGCGGAACGTATCCTTGTCCGCCCACGGATCAACACCCGGACCCAGAGAGCCACCGCCGCGGCCAGGACCACCAGGCGCAGCGTCCAATGCATCTCGAAGGTGAAATCCAGGATAAAGGAGAGACCTGCGGTGGCCGCCAGCATGAGAAAGATTGCCGAGATTCCATGCCAGGCCAGCAGGCTGTAATACTTCTTCTCGAGGCGCTGGAAGAGCCTGTTCAAAGCGGGCGCCGGATCCTGCAGGCGGCTTTTATTTTTCATCTCGACCTCCGTATCACCGGGAACCTGCCGAAGGCCCCACCAAGGTGATGATGACGGCTGGTTGATTTTAGATCCATCAATTTAGCCTCCAGAGCTTCCTGAGAATCCACTCTAACACCAGCATGCCCGTAAAAAGGAACATCATCATCGCTGAATCCCAGACTGTCGAGGCCCGGCGGGCAAGCACCTCGCTGACCGAGGCATCAGGAATCAGGCCGGGGTCGCCAAGTTCCCTGAGCTCCGGTGACACGGTGAAGAAGCGGCCGGCGCTGGACTCCGCCACCTGCTCGAGAGAACGAAAATCAGGCGAGAGATCTTCAAGCTCGGCATAGATATCAACGATCTCGAAAAAGCTCCTCGCCTCCTCCCCCAGGCTGACCTGGTAATGACCGGCCGCCGCCGTTCTGAAGATCCCGCTGTACCTGCCGGGCGAACCGGGAACCGGCGCGAGGGTCAGCCTCTTGCGGATTTTTTCGCCCGCCGAAGAGGCCGGTTCGCCTGGTCTCTGCGGCTGCTCTTCAGCCTGGAGCTTTTTGCCCGACTCGATAAAGATCTCCACCGCATCGCTCTGCACCGGGCGGCGGCGCGAGTCCACCAGGCGCACATTGATCCGGACGTCTTCTTCCTTATTGTAGCGGTCCCTGTCGGTCTCAATCGTCGCCCGGCGCGTACCTGCCTGCTGCTTGCCAAGGGAGAGCTGGCGAATGATCGCCGCCCAGAAGCGCTCGTGAATTCCAACCTCGCCAGCTCGCCAGCGCCAGAAGTCATCGGTGCCCAGGTAGAAGACCTCGGCAAAACCGAGACGGTGGGTGGCCGCGATGATGTCGGACTCCTTCTGCAGCAGCGAGAGCCCCCCGGGCCGCAGGCGGCTGGCCTGGTACCAGAAATAGAATGGCGGCAGCCGCTGCCAGAGCTCCAGGTTCTCGACAGGCTCGTTGCTGAGACGACACAGGGGATAGGACCTCCCTCTTGCGGTAAGGGTCGGCAGCCAGCCCTTATCGAAGATCCTGCCGGAGAGAGGCGCCCGGCCCGAGGCCAGCTCGACCGGCAGCAGGGCTCGCAGCTTCCTGAATCGCTCAGCCCGCGCCAGGGCATGTGTGTTAATCTCACCAGCCACAAAGGCGAGACCGCCGCCCTGCTCCGTCACGAAATCAAC
Organism: Planctomycetes bacterium UBA1146; assembly: GCA_963579555.1. GTDB lineage: Bacteria > Planctomycetota > UBA8108 > UBA8108 > UBA8108 > UBA8108. The sequence continues at coordinate 17,229 of CAUZHA010000019.1, read as the reverse complement.
CAGCGCATCCTGGAGGGCGGGGGTAACGGTCGAGGGCTGTGGGTCAAGCATGAGCACCACATCATATTCGCGCAGCGCTTCGCTCGTCTGGGGCAACTCGGTGATGAGAATATTCCCGTCCTGGGGATACTCGGTATCGGCGCTGCTAAGCCAGCAAGAGACCTGGATTCCATCATCACGGATCGCGAGGTTACGTAGAAAACGGTACTCGTTGGTCGCATGGCCGGCCATCAGCAATACCCGGCGCAGCTCGCTGGCGGCCGTTACCTCCGCGCTCTGCAGGTTGTCGCGCCATTCAATTTCGCGCTGGTCGCGCTCGATGCTGAGGGTGTAGCGATACTTGCCCTTCTCAGCCAATCTGTCGGTAAACCGCAGACGCTCTTCAAGCATCCTGTTCTTCGGCGTGAGCTTGCGGGCATCGACCAGCTTCCTGTCGCGGCCATCCTGCCGGCTGCGATGGAGCTGCACCTTGACCGTACGCTGGATACCCGAGAGCAGCACCTTGGCGTCAATCTCCAGGGGGTAATCCACCTCGATAAGAGGCGGTATGCTCAGCTCCTGGACGACAAAGTTCATCGGCTGCTTATCGATACCCACCCCGACTGTAAAGATCGGCACCCGGCGGCCAAGCGAGATGGCGTCGAGGGCCCGGATGGGAGGAGCGCCGGCGTTGTTGCGGCCATCGGAGAGAAGGATGATGCCCGCAAGCGGGTCCCGCTCAAATTCCTTGACCACCTCGACGAGGGCATCGCCGATCCGGGTCTCACCCTGGGCGGTGGCCGGCGCCTGTCCGTTGACGAAGGGCCCGACCTCCTTGAGCTCCGAGCCGAAGGTGAAGAAGGATAGCTCGTTGTTGCGGCCAAGAAGCTCGAGCAGCGAAGATTTCTCTTCCTCATCGGCGACAGCGAGCTTCTTCTCGACAGCCGCCACGATGATCTCCGAGCGTGTAGGCTGCCTGCCGGGGTCGAGATCAGTCGCCCTGGCGACCGCTCGAAAGGACTCTTCATCAAGCTCGTCCTTCTCCTGCATGCTGGCGGAATCATCGAGCAGCAGCACCGTCTTGCCGGGACGATCGATCCGGATCTCCGTCAGCAAGCGCGGGTTGAGCAGGATCAGGACCACCAGCACCAGGCAACCCAGGCGCAGCAGCGCGAGCACCGAGCGCTGGAAGATTCCCAGCTGGCGCTCCCTGAAATAGAGGGCGCAGATAAAGGCCAGGCTCGCCAGCAACAGGATCGCAGAGGCCGCCAGCCAGAAGCCCTGCGGCATGCTGGAGAACTCCCAGAAGGTCTCACCTCCAGCGGGAGTCTCTCCCTCCTCAAGACCGAATATCGTTCTCAGCCAGGAGTTCACTTGCTCACCTCGAATCGTTCCGGGCACATCATACTTTCCTGCCAAACCACCAGGCCGCGAAGAGCTCCAGGAGCAGGAAGACCCCGGCCGCAAGAGCGAGCCAGCGCCAGACCTCTCCCTCCTGGTCTCTCCGGAAGGCGTCTACGTCAACATTGCCGCCGATGACAAACCGGATTCCCGTACCGGCCAGGGCGGCCCGGAGACTCTCCTCACCGCATTCAGCCAGGTCGCTCTCGCCAGCCTCGCGGCGAACCGCGTACCAGCTTGAGGTCGCCGATTCGGTGTCCCTGGCGGCGGTTTCCTCGGCGACCCTGAACAACCCGGCCAGGTGCGGCCGGTAGCTCTCTCCAAGACCGATGAGAACCTCAGCTTCCGGGTTGGCTTCCGAAGAGATATCTTCTGAAGGAGGCTCAATCCTGTAGCTCACACCGGGCTTTTCCTCCAGCCGCAGGGCATCTCCGGCCTGCGAAACCCTGCCCCGGCTATAGCTCCGGGACAGGTAGCGAACCCATTCCTGCATCAGGATCGGGTAGGTATAGTCGGTTGGCCAGTCACCCCAGTCGCGGTCGGCCGTGGTATTGAACACGGCAATTCGGCCGCGCCCCTCGGTCTCGGCTGAATCTTCAGCTGATTCCTTCTCTCCCTCCGCGGGCGCGGCCCCCACAACCAGTGAATACCGGCCCTCGATCACCGCCGCCGTGGAAAGCTCGTCGTCATATCTCGCAACCACCGTGGCCCCCGGCAGCGGCTCGAGCAGAAAGAAGCGCCGGAAGATCACATGGTCGAAGGAAGAGTTCTTCAGGCCCCGGAAGAGGTCCAGGGTCGGATGGTCGTTCTCGCCAAAATCGAGATGAAGCGCCGCCGCAGGCGCGATCTCCTTGAGGATGGCCGGGAAGAGGGCAGGTCTCGCGGCGGGCCCTTCGGCAGGCGGGCGGGCAAGTTCGAGGTAGCTCTCAACATCTATCTTATTGCCGAGGAAGTAGGCGATCCCGCCTCCGGAACCGGCGAAGGCGCCCAGGGCCGCCTGCTCGGCGGGGCTGAGCTTCGAGCGGTTGAGAATAAAGACGCTGTCGGCATCCTCGAGCTCCTTCGCATCGATCTCGCCCTCGACCAGCCTGACTGACACACCTGAAGGAACGTCTCCCCGGGGAGAGAGGGCCGCGGTCAGGAGCCCCGATTCACTAGCGAATCGGTTGGCGGAGGGCGCCCCATCCACCAGGGCCACCTGCATGGAATCACGCACGACGGCCACCAGCACGCTCTCATCATCGCGCGCCAGGCGGTCAGGAGTAATTCCTGCCTTCAGGGGATACTCGCCCCCCTCGGTGAAAATGTGCTGGATCTCAACGCGCACGGTCTCTCCCGGGGCGATGCTCTCAATGGTCGGCAGGAGAATCTTATGGCGCGCGACAAACTCATCGCTGTCGGAGCCGCCCACCTCGACGTTACCCTCTACCCGGACCCGTGGCTCCTTGCCGTAGTTCGTCACCTCGACGGCAATGCGAACCGGAACACCGGCAAGGACGGGATCGGACTCGATGGAGAAGCCGGTTATGGCGGTATTGTCCAGGGAGCCGGAGCTCACATCGACAAACTGGAAATTAAAGCCGTCGACCAGGTCCTCGCGCTTGATCTCCTCGAAGAGAACCTCGAGCGAGTCTGCCAGGCTTCCATCCTCCGCCAGCCAGTCCCGCCGGCGATAGTCACTGACCAGCACCACCGAGCGAACGACCGGAGCGGCGGAGCCCTTGGCCTCATCAATCAGCTTTCTCAGGACCCGGGGGAAATCCAGCGGCAGGTCGCTCGTTGCAACCTCCCACAGGGAGTCCAGCAGGTCGCGGCCGGCCAGTGATGCCAGGGTCCCAGCCGACGCTCCAGCGGGGCTCCCGCCGGTCACAACGCCGCCCTGGACCTGCCCCTCGACCTTTCCAAGCAGGCTCTCAGGTCTGCTTCCCAGCCAGACACTGACGGGAACCGAGCCTCCCATCGCATCCTGGACCTGGCTTACCGCGCTCTCGCGCGCCGTATCGAAGACCTTGCCCGTAGCGGAGACGGCCTCCATGCTGAAGCTGTCGTCCATGACAACAATCCTGCTGTCCTCTCTCCAGCCGGCAAGCCCCCTCAACACCGGCCGGGCGACCGCCATCACCAGGAAGCCGATGATCGCCATCCGAAGAAGCAGCAGGATGAGATCCTCGAACTTGACTCGGCGGCGATTGCTTACCTGCGCGGCGAGAAGAAAATCCATCGCCGCCCAATTCTGCACTCGGTAGCGGCGCTTGTTCAGGATATGGATAATGACCGGGGCCGACACCATGGCAAGGCCGAAGAGAAGCAGCGGATTTACAAACATATGGTCGCTCCCCTATCCCTTCCTCGATGCGGCCTTGCGCCGCCGAGCTCTCTGGGCCAGCAGCTTCGCAAGGGCCTCTGATATTGTTTCGGGACCGGTGATCAGCTGGTAATCGAAGCCACAGCCCTCGCAGGACTTCTTCAGATGTCCCAGCGCGCCCTCGAGAACCGCGAGATACCGCTCACGAAGGCGATGCGGCTCGGTAAGAAGCTGCCGATCATCCTCGAGCCCCTTGAAAAGAATATTCGACTCAAAGGGAAACTCGCGCTCGTCCGGGTCGAGCACCTGCAACACAACGGCATCATGGCCGCGGTAGTGCAGGAAGCCCAGGGTCGCGTCGATCTCCTCCTGGGAAACGAAGAAATCCGAGATCAACACAAAGAGACAGCGGCGCGGGAGCTGGAGGCTCACTCGCTCGAGCACCTCCTTCATCGAGGTCTTCCCCTCCGGCTCCAGGCCCTTCAACCGCGCGGCGATAGCGGCAAGGGCCAGGGTCTTCGCGCTGGGAGGAACAAATTCTTTCAGGTGCTGGTCATGGACAGCGAGACCGACGGCGTCACGCTGGCGATGCAGGAGATGTCCCAGGGCCGCCGCCACGGTGGCACCCACCTCGAACTTGCTGAGGGTTCCCGAGCTGTAGGTCATCGAGGCGCTGGCATCTAGCACCAGGAGCGCGGTGATGTTGGTCTCCTCCTCGTAGCGCTTGATATAGTAGCGGTCCATCCGGCCAAGCACCTTCCAGTCAAGGTGGCGCAGATCGTCGCCGGGGACATATTCCCTGTGCTCCACGAACTCGACGCTGAACCCGTGGCGGGAGCTCTTGTTCTTTCCCGCAAGGAAGCCATCGACGATGCGCTTGGCTACCAGCTCGAGACGCGAGAGACGCGCGATGAGCTCAGAGTCGAAGAATCCGTCGGCTGACTTCATCGTATTCATTCCTGGGATTGAAGGTCGGCACATCATCGAGGAGCATGTCGACAATGTCATCCGGGCCGAGGCCTTCCGCCTCAGCGTGAAAACTCGGAACCAGCCGATGCCTGAGAACCGGGAGGGCCACGGCCCTCACATCGGCCCGGGTCACTGAAAACCTGCCGGCAAGAAGGGTGTGGGCCTTGGCCGAGCGGATCAGGGCCTGCGCCGCGCGCGGGCCCACTCCCCAGGCGATATACTCCTTCACCCACCCCGGCGCCGACTCTCCCTCCGGGCGTGACATCCTCCCGATGCGGGTCGCGTAGGCCTGCACGTGTTCGGTGACGGGAAGCGCCGGCAGGATCGCCTGCAGCGAGAGAAGAACCTCCCGGTCGAGAACCGCCACGGCCTTCTGCTCGACGCCTCCGGTGGTCCTGTCGATGATCTCTTCCTCTTCGCGAAATTCCGGGTAGTCAATGCAGATCTTCATGAGAAAGCGGTCGAGCTGGGCCTCGGGAAGAGGGTACGTACCTTCCTGTTCGAGCGGGTTCTGGGTCGCCATGACGCAGAAAGGCTTCGGCAGCGAATGCGCCCTGCCCCCCACAGAGACCTGGCCTTCGCTCATTCCCTCCAGCAACGCAGCCTGGGTCTTCGGGGGTGTGCGGTTGATCTCATCGGCCAGCAGCAGGTTCGTAAAGACGGGTCCCTTCCTGAAAACAAAATCCCTCACACCGCTACCCGCCTTCTCCTGAAAGATCAGCGTCCCGGTTACATCGGTAGGCATCAGGTCCGGGGTAAACTGGATCCGACCGAAGTCCAGGGAGAGCGCCTCGGAGATCGTATTGACGAGCAGGGTCTTGGCGAGGCCCGGAACTCCCTCCAGGATCGCATGCCCGCCAACGAGCAGGGTCATCAGCAGCTGGTCAACAACGGCCTCCTGGCCAACGATAACCCGTCCCACCTCTTTCCGGAGCCCGCCCATCAGCTTGAGCATGGAGTCGAGCAGTTCGAGCACCGCCGAAGAACCTGGCCCCGCCGCCTGCCCCGCGCTCACCGCTGGTACACCGCAAGGCGGTTGTAGGGAATCTGCAGGCAGAGAAGAGCCAGCGCGGTTCCATAGAGCTCGCCGCCATCGGCTCCATCCCAATACCCATCAAGCGCCTGCTCGGCGATGAACATCTCAGCACTCTGCTTGTAGAAGGGCAGCCAGTGCTTGCCGCCGATCACGAACTTCGCCTGGGTCAGGTAATACTGAACGTATTCGGCATGATGCCCGTAACCCCATTGAGGATCGATGTTCCGATGCATGTAGTCCGTTATCTTGCGGATCAGGGGTTCATCGTATTTGCCGGCGTTCCAGAGAGCGACGACCGCCGCGCAGGTGACACCGGGGCGCACCTGGTAGCTGTTGATCCTGTAGCGCACACTGCCGTTGGTGTTGGTTGATTTCTCGATGAACTTGACGCCCTTCTCGACCATTTTTTTCGAGACAAAGATGCCCACATCGCGGCACGCGCGGAGGGACTGCAGCTGAGTCACCACCAGGGTGCCCTCATCCTCGTAGGCATTGGGAGAGTAGCCCCACCCACCCTCATCGGTCTGCGAGCGCTCGGTGAGCTTGACGCCATCCTGGAGCACCTTGCGGATAGCCTCCCGCTGGCGCGGGTCCTTCTCCTGCGCGAAGATCTGCGAGAGGTAGGTCAACGCGAAGGCGTGACAGTACATGGGACGCTGCTCCCGCGCGTTGGCGTTGGCGATCAGGCCCGGGGCGTAGGAATAGGTGCCGATGCAATTGTTCAACAGGTACTTGGTGATTCTCTGCAGGTTCCTGGCATAGGGGCCGCGGGTCGGAGTGCTTCCGCTCGCCAGGAAGGCCAGGCCTGAAAGCGACGTCATGGCCGTCGGGTAGACATTGGTACTCCAGGTGGACTTGCCATAGGAACCATCGGACTCCTGGGCACGGGCAAGATAGACCAGGCCCTTCTTGATGCAGGCCTCGATCACGGGCGTCACGCCAGGCGGGCGGAGGCTGCCTGGTCCGGCTCCCTTGCCGGCGAACCTTGAAAAATTCTGGGCCCTGAGAATCGGCTGGGAAAGAAGAATCCCGACAAGGACGAAGAGACCCAGCCGGACAAAGATTCCACCTGTTCGTGATCCACTCTGTGAGCAACTCATCTGGACTTCTATCCCCGGTTCGAGAGATTTGAGGCCTACCCGGAGAAACGCTTCCGGAAGACCCGTGCCTGATATCCGGCACCCTGACCACCTTAAACTTTCAGAGGGCTGAACTCCAGAAAAGAACGCCCTGGCACCGGCCTGCAAGTGCGCGCAGGCCGGCACAAGCTGCGGACCTGAAGCGGTGGCGCGCGCTCAGTCAAGGTCCTTGAAGCTGAAGAATTTTCCGACCCGAGCCCCGCCAGGCTTGCCGTCAACCTCGACGTAGGGATAGATGAAGAAATTAACCGGCCCGCCCCGCTGTTTCGGCTCGAGCACCAGGTCGCGCCCCGAGCTCATCGAGAACCTGTTCTGGCAGATATTGCCGAAGAAATATTCTGCCTTTTCGGGCGCCTTGTCGGCCTCGGAGATATCTACGGGCTTCCAGGAGCCGCCGTCGGAATACCAGGCCCAGCAATGGTAGCCCCCGATGGAGCCTTCAGATTTGCCCGCGGGGATCGGGAAGCCGATCTCGAAAAATGCGGGTATCTTCCTGCTGCGAGCCATCGCGATGAAGAGCGTGTGGAAGTCTGAGCAATTGCCCTTACCGATCGTGCAGGCGTGCTCCACATCGCCGCGGCCCCAGCCCTTGCCGGACTTGTCGTAGGCCATGTCCTCAAGAACCCTGTCATAGAGTCCCCTGGCGACAGCCGAGGTGTTCTTTATCCCGGCGGCGGCCTCCGCCGCCCTCTTTTTTACCTCGGCGCTGATCGGGGCCAACCGATCCCCTCCCAGGAGACGGTCGCCAGCCCGGGCGGCGCGCAGGCTGGAGACACTGGAGACCTCCCGGCGCTCGGCATCGAAGGACACCCGCACCTCCGCCCTCTCGGGAAAGGGAGCCTCCAGGCTGGTATAGACCATCCTGTTGCCGTAGACCGGCTCGGTCGTGAGCTTGTGCTCTCCAGGCGCCTTGATGTCGAGGTTGCTGATCTTCTGCGTCTCATCGTCCTGGGGAACGGGGATCCAGATGTCGACCCTCTTCGCCCCCTCGGCCACCTCGGATATCGAAGCTACATACTCAAAATGGAGAGCCCTCCCGGGAGCCTTTGAATCCGTACAACCGGCGGCGGAGGCGAACAGGAACATCGCCAGGGTAAGACGCCGCGCTGCAGCTAGATTCATCGGGACACCTGGTCAAGAGAGCGGAAGGTAGAGCCGGAATGGAAGTATAGCCTCGAGCACCGGCATCTCGACAATCAGAACTATTGATAAATACAATCTTATAAATAGAATAAACCTATGGACGAAAACTTTGGATTGCGTGAGCTCGAGGCCTTCGTAACGATCGCCGACTGCGGCTCCTTCACCGAGGCAGCCCGCAGGCTGCTGCTTACGCAGCCGACCATCAGCCTGCGGATCTCCTCTCTTGAAAAATCACTGGCCGCGAAGCTCCTCGACCGCTCACGCAGCCGGACCCGGCTGACCCCGGCCGGCAAGGCCCTGCTTCCCCACGCCCTGGCGACTCTCCGCAAACGAGGCGAAGCCATGGAGGCTATCCGGGAGTTCAAGGAAGGAAGGAAGGGTCCGCTCCGGGTCGGAGGCTCCTCAATTCCGGGGGCCTACCTCCTTCCGAGATACCTGGCCGCGGTCCAGGACAGGCATCCCGGACTCGAGCTCCAGCTGCAGGTCGGCGATACCGACACCGTGCTCGCCTCCCTGAGAGCCGGCGAGATTGAGCTGGCCGTTGTAGGACGCCGGGCCATCGGCAGGGACCTGGAGACCGCCGAGATCGATAAGGACCGGGTCCTGGCGCTCGCGGCGCCTCGCTGTCTCAGGAACCACGGCTTCAGGCCGCCGCGAAAAAGAGCTGCCTCGGTGAAGGTGGCGACCGAAGAGCTCACCCGGCTGCCCCTGATTCTCCGTGAGCAGGGCTCCGCGACCCGGGACCTCGCCATCAAAAGGCTGGCGGACTGTGGCATACGGCCCGCGGACTTCGCCTCGCTGCTCGAGGTTCCCGGCAATACCGTGGCGCTGCAGGCGGCCCTGGCCGGGCTAGGCCTGACCTTCCTCTCAGCTTTGGCCGCCCGGGAAGCCATGGGGGTGGGCGAGCTGCGAACCCTGGAGATCCCGGGCTTCAACTCAGAGCGACCCATCACGCTCACCCGGCTCAAGGGTAGAACCCTGTCACCAGCGGCGATGGAGCTCGTCGGGCTGCTGAGCAACGAGAGCTCCTGAAGAGCTCAGCGCAGCTCCAGCGCCTTCCCCGCTGCATCGGTCACGCGGAGACAGAACCCCCAGGGGCCGCTCTGCTGGCCCACCTTCAGCAGGATCCGGTTCTCGCCCTTCTTGAGCCGAACCTTCACCGAATCCTGGTCGACCTTCAGGGCGCGCGGAGCCGGGGCAAAATGTACTCTCTCGCCATTGACCCAGCAGGCCAGGCCGGCATCGCTGCCCATCCTGAAGACCGCATCGGTATCCTCGGCCACCTTGACAACGGTGTAACCGTAGGCCATGACGTTCTGGCTGCGCCGGAAGACCGGCAGCAGGTTGACCGTTCCCTCGAGGCTCAGGTCCTGAAGCTTCTGCCAGCGATAGCGGCGCGGTCCGATACGCCAGATCTTCTGGAGATCGATTTTCTTTTCCGGCTCGAACTCTCGTGAGAAGCCCTTCCCATCGGGATCCTGTACCGGGCCGGTGAGCCACCAGTCGAGAATGAAACCGCTCGCCTTCGCCTTGCGCTGGGGATCCCTGCCGATCTTTCGCAGCTCATCCGCCGCGCTGCCGACAAGCTCCCTGGGAAAATTTCCCGTGACGATCTTCAGCAGGTGGCCCTCGGCGGCATCCTGATCTCCGGCGGCTCCAATGGCCGCCGCGAAGCCGACATATCCCCTGGCCGCCTCTACCGACAGGCCGGTATCGGAGAGAAAGGGCTCCAGCCTGGAGATCGAGCCCTTGTCAGCTGAGGCAATCAGTCCCTTCAGAGCCCGAGAACGAAACTCCCGGTCCTCCGCGAGGCTGAGGGTACGGCTGAACATATCGAGAGCCTCTTTTTTCTTACCTCCGCCGAGCTTCCCTTCCGCCAGCGCCAGGTAACCCTTGAGGGCAACCGCCTTGCCGGCCTGGGTGCCGGTGCCCGCAACCTCGAGATAGGTCGCCTCGAGCTCCGGCTTGATCAGCTCGCCCTTTACATCGAGAGCAGTGATCTTGAGCTCGGGATCCTTGCCGCCAGCAGCACGGGCGAGATACGGTTCGGCGGCCTTCGCATCGCGGGCGGCAAGCGCCCTGAGCAGCACGGGTCGTTCCCCCTTCGCGGCCTCTTCGTATCCCTTGAGCAGGGCGGTTGTAACCCCCGGTCCATCAAGGGCCGAGAGCCGCCTCATGGCCAGCGAACGAACTCTCTCAGCCCCATCCGCCAGTCCCTGCAGCAGGACCGGTACGGCTCCTTCGTCGCCGAGTGGGCAGAGCTGGTGCAAAGCGCGCGCTCTCTGGAAATCCTCGGGAGCGTTCTTCAGGGCAAACTCGTAGAGACGCCTGGAGTCTTTTACATTGCCGGCGGCGGCCAGCCCATCGGCCAGGCGCAGCTCTTCCTGGAAGATCCTGCGGCTGAGAGGGTCGTCGCTTTTTCCGGCCACAGCGAGAAGAACCTCTACCGCCTCCGGAGCCGCAAGCCGGGCAAGCCCTTCGAGAGCGGAAAGGCGAACACCATCATGGTCGGAGCCGGAGAAAATCACCAATGTCATGACCGCCGCGTGGTCGCCTCTCTTGGCGAGAGTGAACAGCAGGTCGGCCCTGAGCTCTTCGTCGGCCTTGCCGATGGCGGCCATGACCGCGTTGTAGGCAAAGCGTCCGGGCATCCGCTCGAGAACCAGCCGGGCGATCTCGGCGACATGTTCATCTTCATCCCACAGGCACCTCTCGGCAACCTTGACCGAGCCCGCATCTCCACCGATGAAACCCATCAGCCAGAGAGCCTCGCGGCGCAGGTAGCTGTTGGAGGATCCCTCGACCAGCTTTCCGAGCTCCCGCAGTACAGGCCCTCTCTCCTTTTCGCCGCCAGGGCGGCCGGCGTGGTGAACGATCAGGGTCAGGGCGTGGCTCGCGGTGATGCTGGGTTCGCGGTCGGCACCGACGAGAATCTTTCCCAGCCCGGCGATCGCGCTGGCGCCGTGCTCTGGAGCGGAAAGCCGGGCCTTCATCCGAACGCCGTGATCAGGAGAACGGATACCGTCAAGAAAGGCTCCGAGCTCCTCAGCGAGAGAAACCCTGCTCAGCAATAACACGGCGGCGAAAAGAACAAGCCGAGCCGAATACGAATTACGATGACTGGTCTTTTTATTCATCTCGATTCCTTTCTCCTCAAACACGCCACGGTGAACGGTTGGGCCTGGCGATGAGGCGGTTGGCCTCCTCGTCTCCAATCACGCGCTCATTCTTCGCGTCCCAGTTCAGGCCGCGGCCGAGGCGATAGGAGATGTTTCCGAGGATGCAGAGCGTGCCGACGGCATGCCCTGCCTCGATGGTCATGATCGGTTTCTTCCTCGAGCGGACCGCGTTGATGAAGTCCTGCTCGTGGCCGGGGCTCCTATAGGGGAAGTTGCCCCCCGCCGGGATCTTGTATTCGAGCGCCTTCTTCTCGGCATGGGTTCCGCCATCGCCTCCGCCGACGACCAGCGCCCCCTTGTCCCCGATATACTTCGATCCGAAACCGTGCACCTTGCCCGGGGCATGCGCATGCCCCTTACCAGGCTGGCGCCAGTACATCACCCAATCGGGATTCTTGAACACGTACTTGATCTCCATCTTCGTCGGGCAGTCCCAGATGCCGTGCTCAGGCGCCTTGCCGGTCGCCTCCACGTAGGTGGGCATCTGGCCATCGGCGTTCATGATGAAGAGCGCGCAGGACATCACGTGCGCTCCACGGTCGCGGATCTGCCCACCGCCGAATTCGAGGAACCAGCGAAAGTTGAAATGAACACGCTCGACGTTGTAGTCCATGTAGCGCATCGGGCCGAGCCACATGTTCCAGTCAAGATTCGACGGGGGCGGGCCGTTGGGCTTGCCGCCGCCCACAGGGTTCTCGTAATGCCAGCAATCGACCTCCTTCACCCGGCCGATCATCCCGTTTCGCACATAGGAGGCCGAGGCGTAGGCGGCATGGGTAGAGCGGCCCTGGGAGCCGACCTGCATCACCCGCCCGCAGCGCTGGGCGGCGTTGACCATGGCCCGCCCCTCCTCGATGGTCGAGGAGGATGGCTTCTGGACATAGACATCCTTGCCGGCCTCGCAGGCCATGACGGCCATCACCCCGTGCCAGTGATCAGGCGTGGCGATCAGGACGCCATCGAGATTCTTCTGGTCGAGCAGGTCCCGGAAGTCGCGGTACTTCGGCACATAGCGCCCGATGATCCTGGCCGCCCGGTTGAGATGGCTTGTGTCAACATCACAGAGAGCCCCCGCGTATTTCCGGAAAAAATTAAGGTGTCCGGTACCCATTCCACCCAGGCCGATATGCCCGGTCAGGATCTTCTCACTGGGAGCCTGCGCTCCGAGAAAGCCGGCAGGAAAAATTGCGGGAGCAGCGAGCCCGCCGCCGATAGCGAGGGTGCGCCCCAGGAAGCCGCGACGACTGGTTGTTTTTTTCATCCTATCTACCTCGTTGTTCGCCGCCCGATTCCCGGGCACGCAGCGCCGGAGAATGGACAGCCGTTACTTGTTGCAGCTGGAAGGAGCCCTACATCATACCCTCGACGGGAGGCTTACGAAAAGGCCCCAGCGGTGGAAACCTTCGCCTCTGCAGGTCAGGGCTGCAACCTATACCTCTGCCGCAAGGGGTAACTGGACCCGGAAGACCGTGCCGACCCCCGGCTCACTCTCCACCCCCACAGCCCCTCCCATACTGGCGGTGAAGTGTTTGACGATGGAAAGACCCAGGCCCGTGCCGCCCACCTCGCGCGAGCGCGCCTTGTCCACCCGGTAGAATCGCTCGAAGATTCGCTCCTGGTGCTCAGCCTCGATCCCGATACCGGAGTCCTTCACCAGCAGGATGGCGCTGTCTCCCTCGACCTCGATACTCAATGAGACCCCTCCCCCTTCCTGGGTGTACTTGATGGCGTTGTCCAGCAGGTTGTCAACCACCTGCCTGAGTGCCTCATCATCACCGTTCACGTTGACCACGTCCTCAGGCAGCTGCGAGTGCAACTGGATGCCCTTTTCCTCCGCGGCGACCATCGCACGCCTTATCGAGTCCATGGCGGTGAGCTTGAGATCCATCCTGTGCAGCTCGAGCTGCTGCTCATCCCGGGCCTCGACCCTCGACAGGGCGAGCAGGTCGGCCACCAGCGAGGACAATCGCAGGGACTGGTTCTGGATCTTGCCGAGAAAACGGGAGCGGGTTTCCTCGTCCATCTCCTCGCTTTCGATCAAGGTCTCAACGAGCCCGCTGATCGCGGTAACCGGGGTCTTCAGCTCGTGGGATACGTTAGCCACGAAATCCGTCCGGACGCGTTCGAGACGCTGGAGCTGGGTCAGGTCGTCAAGAACCACCAGGCCGCCGGCAAGCTCGCCGTCACGGCCACGAAGAGGAGAGGCATGAGCCTCGAGAACCTGCTCCTGGTCATCTTTCATAATCTTCAACTCCTCGACCCGTTCGACCCCATCTCGCAGGGTCTGGCGCAGCAACTCACCCACCTCCTCGACCTCAATCACATCGTAGATATGCCACCCCTCCGGATCATCGACTGAAACGTTCAGGATCTCGCTGGCCGCCTTGTTCATGTGAAGGATCTGCGCATAAGGATCAACAGCCACCACCCCCTCAACCATCCCGGCAAGAATCGTCCGTACCTTGTTCTCTTCGCGTGAGAGGACCTCGATACGCTCGTTGAGCTTGTCCGCCATGCTGTTGAACGCCCTCACAAGAGGGGCCACTTCATGGGCGGAGGAAGAGCTGACCTGCTCATCGTAATTTCCCTCAGCAAGCGAATTCGCCGCCCTGGTCAGTGACCTGAGAGGAGTAAGAAAGCGGCCAAGGAGGCTGCGAGCGGCGAAGAAGGCCGTTACAAACGCACTCAAAAGCAACCATGCGAACGGAACCCACCACTCCACCTGGTCCGGAAGATCGCCAGGATCACCTGATGGTCTGAAGCTCGGAGAGAGCATCATCACCATGAGAGCCACCAAGCACACACAGAGAAGCCCGACAAAGATACTCCAGAAAAGACCGGAAATAAAAATCCTCATCAGCGGGTTTCCTTAAAACGGTAGCCTACTCCGCGGATGGTCTCAATCATCTCACTGCAGGAACACAATTTCTTGCGCAAGGAGCGGATATGCACATCGATATTTCGATTCGACACCACGACATCGTCCCCGACAGCATGGTCCAGCAGCTGGGACCGGCTGTACACCCTGCCCGGATGGGAAGCCAGGTAGTGAAGAAGCCTGAACTCGGTCGCGGTAAATTCAACCGGCTTGCCGGAACAGATCACCTCGTGCCGCGCGGGGTCGATCACCAGGTCTCCAGCCAGGATCCGATTGTCCGAAGCGTTCTCCTGCTGAAGATTCGACCTGCGCAGCAGGGCCCTCACCCGGGCCACCAGCTCCCTGACCTTGAATGGCTTGGGGATGTAATCATCGGCTCCGACACCGAGGCCGAGAACGACATCAATCTCCTCGCCCTTGGCGGTAACCATGATGATGGGGATCCGCCTCGTGCTGTCATCCTCTTTCAGGTTGCGACAGATCTCGACTCCATCCATGCCCGGAAGCATGATGTCCAGGAGCACAAGGTCGGGCTTCAACTTCTTCGCCTGTTCGAGACCCTGCAGCCCATCCATGCAAGAGGTCACCTCGTAGCCCTCCTGCTCGAGGTTGTACTGAATAACCTCAAGGATATCTTCCTCATCCTCTACAACCAGCACCCTGTATTTGCTCAAAACAGGAAATCCAATATCTGTTCCAGGCCAACAAAACCCGGCAACCCATGGTTTGCTTGACACCATGCCCCGGCGCGTGAATCATCCACGCATAGAAGGTTTAATAAAAACAAAATCGCCGAAGCTTGGTAACCGGAAAAAATGAGAACCCTCTCCAGCTCAGCTCACTCCAGGCAGGACGCAGTCACCCGGGCTGCCATCCTCGCGACCTGGCTGCTGTTCTGTTTCGGCGCTCCTCTGCGGGCGCAAGAGCCACAGGCGAAGCCGACCAGGGCGAAGCTCGAATTCAAAGCTGTCTATGCCACCCTGCACGACAGCAGCTGTCTCGCCTGCCATAACGAGAAGAAGCGAAAGGGAGGCCTCGACCTGACAACCGCTGCCTCGGTCCTGAAAGGAGGCGATTCAGGCCCGGTCATTGTCCCGGGGCAACCCGACAACAGCCTGATGATCAAGCTCGTCAGCAAGGGCGAAATGCCTCCGGGGAAAAGGAAAAAATTAGGCCCGCACCAGGTGAAGCTCCTGCGCGACTGGGTCAAGGATGGCGCGCGAAGCCACGAACATCCCGAAGGCGCGCCCGCGACACAAAAGGTCACAGAACATGAAATAAACCCGATCCTGCTCCTTCGGTGCACCGTCTGTCACGGCGGTAGAAAAAAAGAGGCCGGACTCGATCTTCGCACCCGCGAGAGCATGCTCAAGGGCGGAAAATCCGGGCCCGCCATGATTCCCGGGAAACCCGACGAGAGCCTGATGATCAAGAAGCTCCGGGCCGGGGAGATGCCGCCGGCCCGCAAGCTGGTCGAGGTCAGCGTCAAGTTCATGCGTCCGAGCGAACTTCAATTGCTGGAGCGCTGGATCCGCGCCGGGGCCCCGGCAAAGGGGAAGGAGCCTCCGAAGCAGGCCCCTCTCGTTGACGAGAAGGAGCGGGATTTCTGGTCTTTCCGGCCGCTTGAAAAAACAAAGATTCCTGAACCGGAAAACAAGGGCCGGGTCCGAAACCCGGTAGACGCCTTCATCGAAACCCACCTCGAAAAAGGAGGACTCCGGCTTGCCCCGGATGCCGGACGATTGACCCTGCTGCGACGGGCCTCTTTCGACCTGCTCGGGCTCCCGCCCCGTCCCGAGGATGTCGAGGCGTGGCTCGCCGATGACAAGCCCGGAGCCTGGGAACGCCTGGTCGACCGCCTGCTCGAGTCGCCGCGCTACGGCGAGCGCTGGGGTCGGCACTGGCTGGATGTTGCGGGCTATTCCGACTCCGAAGGCGGCCAGCATGCCGACCGGATTCGCCCACAGAACTGGCGCTACCGCGACTACGTCATCCGGGCCTTCAACGACGACAAACCCTACGACCAGTTCCTCCTCGAACAGCTCGCCGGCGACGAGCTCGCCGACTACCGCGGCCCCGAAGGAGTCACCGACGAGGTCTATTCAAACCTCATCGCAACCGCCTTCCTGCGCCAGTCCGTTGATGGGACCTATGCCAACATCACGAATTTCGTCCCCGACCGCCTGGAGGTCATCGACGACGCGATCGAGACGATCGGCTCCTCGCTCCTGGGCCTGACCCTCCACTGCGCCCGCTGTCATTCGCATAAGTTCGACCCGATTCCGCAACGCGACTACTACCGCCTGGCGGCCACCTTCAAGGGAGCCCTCGATGAACACGACTGGCTGAAACCGGACGGGGACGCGGGCAGCGGACGCTACCTCTCCGTTCTCCCCGACAGCAAACTCGTAAAATGGAAAGTCGAGAAAGCCGCGGTCGATGCGCAGGTCGACCGGCTTCGTAAAGAGCTGGCGGAAAAAAGGAAAAAACGCTCGGCAGAGCGGGGAATCGCGCCCGAAGATCTTGAAAAGAAAGATGCCGATTTCAAGAAGACGGTCGACAGCGCTAATGAGCGCATCAAAGAGCTCGAAAAGAATAAGCCCGAGAAGCCCCTGGTACGCGCGCTGTGGGACCGGGGAACACCTTCTCCGACCTACCTGCTCAAGAGAGGCAACTACCTGACCTCGGGGCGGCCGGTCACGGCCGGCGTTCTCTCAGCTCTCAGCGAGAAAGGGAAGCCTTTCCAGCCGGCTCCTCCCTGGGAAGGGGCCGCCTCCACCGGCAGGCGCCTGGCCTTCGCGCGCTGGCTCACCAGCCCGAAACATCCCCTGACCGCCAGGGTGATGGTCAACAGGATCTGGAAACATCATTTCGGCCGGGGAATCGTCAGCACCCTGGATAATTTCGGTAAAACAGGCGCCCGGCCCACCCATCCCGGCCTGCTCGACTGGCTGGCCTCCCGGTTTATCGAGGACGGCTGGAGCATCAAGAAGATGCACCGGCTGCTGATGAGCTCCGCGGCCTACAGGCAGTCTTCTGTTGTTTCGGCTCTCCAGGAAAAGAACGACCCTGAGAACCGGCTCTTCTCGAGGATGCCGCTGGCAAGGATGGAGGCGGAGGTGGTGCGTGACTCGATCCTCAGCATCGCGGGAAGGCTCGACCTGACGCCCTTCGGAGCGGCTGACGGCGTTGAAAAACGC
>CAUZHA010000018.1:0-49657 GCA_963579555.1 Planctomycetes bacterium UBA1146 | reverse complement strand
GTCGTCCCTGAGGTCAGGGTAGCGTATTGCGCGGGACCCCCTGATAGAGCCCATCTCGATCTCTTCGGACTCGCGCACATCGATCAGGCCGGGCCTCGAGCCCTTGAGCAGCTCAGCGAGCTCGCCAGTGCTGATTCCGAGAGAGTGCGCCTGTTGCTGTCCGAAGGACAGCGTCCTCAGGTCACTGTCTTCCTTGACCGCTCCATTTTCTATAGAGGGCCGCAGCAGGTTTCTTCCCAGGCGTTCATTGTCCTGGTCGACCGTTCTGCAGTATTGGAGGATGTTGGCCGTGATCGACACAACGAACAGCGCCAGGAGGGTCTTCAGAGCCCAGGATGGAATCCCGGTTTTTGGACCCGCGTTTTCACCCTCAAGGTGGCTCCGGCGGCGCTTATGAGCGAAAAGGATCCCGCCCGCCGAGACCGCGAGGAGGCCGAGGATCTGGCCGACGCTGGCGAAGATACCGATGACCACGTCAGGCGAGGGTATGGCCAGCAGGGGACCGCAGAGAAAGAGATTCAGCGCCAGCGCCCATACGACCGTCCAGCTACCGAGGCCATCGAGAACCCCCAGCCCGGCGCGCTCTCGCGCGGGATGCTGCACAGATGCTTTATTAAGGGCCGCTTCAGTCAAGGTTTCACCTTCGATTCAAGGCCCGGGAGCCCAGTGCCTTTCAGGCACGGTCTCGATCTCCCACATTGCCCCGGGAAATCCCCCAGCAGACACGGCTGTCGGGGCCAGCTAAAAATATTGAGCTTTCAGTAAAGTTCCGAAGTCCTGAATGCCGATCCTGAAAACAAGGTCCGTGAACGCTCCCGTTTCCGGGCGTCCGCTGGCCGATCCAGGTTGCTTCTTTTCATTGCTCCCGTTTTTGAGCAGGAAGGTTAGTTGACCACAACCTTCGGCAAACGCGAAAATCGTTTCCGCAAACTCTTTAAAAAACAGAGTTTATGGGAATGAGAGGCGCTTTACCGGACCTCGGGCAGGCTGAAAAGGCCTGAATTCCGTCATCTCAGCCGGAGATGATGTCCTGGAGCAGGGGGCGGCTCTGGCGGTACTGCCTGGAGTCAAAGGGCAGATTGATGGTGAAGGTGGAGCCTCTCCCGGTCTGGCTGGCGACGTTGATATCTCCGCCAAGCAGCCGGGCGAACTGCCTGCTGACGCTTAGGCCGAGGCCGGCTCCGCCGTATTTGCGAGTGGAGGAGCTGTCGTTCTGGGTGAATGGCAGGAAGATTTCCTCGTTCTTTTCCCGCGGGATTCCAATGCCCGTATCGATGATCTCGATCCTGATCATGGATGGTTCGACAGACTCAGGCTTGCTGGCCTCTATGCGAACCGAGCCTTCACTGGTGAACTTGATGGCGTTATCGACCAGGTTGTTCACCAGGCGCTGAAATTCATCCGGAGCGGTATACATCACGGTATCGAGCTCGGGGCGCAGGCGGAGCTCCAGCTCAAGACCCTTCTCCTTCGCCTTTTCCCTCCACCGGCTCTCAAGCCGGGTGAGAGTGGTAGCCGGGTTGAGCGGTCCCAGATCGAAGGCCATGCTGCGTGATTCGATCCGAGCGATGTCGAGGATGTCATCGACGAGGGTGAGCAGAGACCGCGCACAGTTGCGAGCCTCATCGAGGAGCTCCGCATCCTGTGGGATGGCCGCCTCGTCTGTCTCGAGCGCGAGCTCGAGGCAGCCCAGCACTCCGTTGATTGGAGTGCGGATCTCGTGGCTCATGTTCGCGAGGAACTGGGACTTGACCTTGTCCGCCTGCTGGGCGACCAGGAGCGCCTCGGTCTTCTCTTTTATCTCGCGTTCGATCTTCTCGTACGACCCCTTGAGGTTGCCGCGCATCTCGTTCATGGTCAGGGCCAGGCTTCCGAGCTCGTCATTCGTCGTCGGCTCGATAGGAGCCTCGAGGTCGCCGCTACCGATGCGGGTCGCGTGGCGGGCGAGGTCGTCGACCGGGTCCAGCACGCTGTGCCGCAGGACCTTGCCAAGAACCAGCGCCAGCATGGCGAAGGTCAGGGCTGCGCCCAGCAGTAGCTGCCAGGTGCTTGTCGCGAGGAGCTTCTCGAGACGCTCGGTCGACAGGCCGATCTCGACATCACCGAGGACCTCGGTTCGTGTCCCCTGCTCGCGCAGCTGGACGGGGGCCTGGAAGATCTTCACTCCTCCATCTTCTTCCGTAGTTTTTTTTCCGTAACGCGCGACGAGCCGCCGCTCTCCATCCGCCAGCTGCCTGACCTCGATATAGGAGACGTGCGGATTATCCCGGGCGGCCTTCTCGATGTAGGTTTCGAGATAGGGGAAATCGTTAGCGAGCAGGGTCTCAAGGCAGACGGCGGCTACGGTTTGAGAGAGGGTCTTGCCGTTGTGGTCGAGATCCTCTTGCAGGATCTGGTGCTCGCTTTTCAGGACCAGGACGATGGTCAGGATGGATGTGAGCACAAGGCTCCCCAGCACCCCGGTTCTTATCTTATTGCTGAGCTTTTTCATGGGTCCTGCCGTTTGTCCAGAGAGCCGGTGAAAGGTCTATGGGGCCCATCCTGGACAGCTGCGCATTTCAGGGAGCGGCGTCTCCGGCCTCAGGAGTGCTGAAGAAACGTTTCGAGCGCTTCATTCCCTTTCGCACAAAGTCATACTCGGAATCTTTGCAAGGGGCGAAGCCGGAGAGACTCTTCGAGAAGGTCTTCAGGATGTCGGGGTTTGTGGTCTTCAGCAGGACATCCTGCAGGGCGATGAACTGGTTCTCGGAGATACCGCTGCGGGCCACCCAGGGCTTGGTGACGTTGTCGAAGGCCTTCAACTCGCGCAGCCCCTTCTCCTTGTACTTGGCGAAGGTGCTCTCCTTGGCGGCGCCGGCGTCGTACTTTCCATGAAGCACGGCGGCGACGACCTTGTCGTGGCGGTCGAGGTAGTCGAATTTCTCAAGGTCACTGGAGGTGATGCCGGCCTCGACGAGTTCGGCCTGGGAGAGGTAGCGCCCGATGGTGCTGTTCTCATCGCCAAAGGCGAAGCTCTTTCCCCTGAGATCAGCGAGCGATCCGAAGGGGCTGTCTTCTCGAACGCAGATGATTCCGTTGAAGCGCCGCTCTCCCTTGTTTTCCTCGATTGCCAGGAGCCGGATATTCGGGTTTCTATTCTTGGCGATGACGTAGGAGGCTGGTCCGAAGCGGACAAAGTCGACTTCGTCGTTGATGAAGGCCCTCAGCGCGAGCTCGTAGGTTTTGTAGATCACGAGCTTGATCTGCGGCGCCTCCTCGATACGGGTGGCGATCTCGTCCTCGAAGTAGCGCAGTATCGGCTTGAACTTCTTGAACATCGCCGATGGCTTGTCGGAGGTGTAGACGCCGAAGGTCAGTGTCGGGATGTTCTCTGAGATGCTGGCTTCCGGCTTCGATTTCCTGGCCGAGCTGGGCTCGTTGAAGGCGAAGACCGCCACCAGGATGGCGATAACTGCGAGAACGGAAGAGACAGTGGCAATATGTACGCGCGAGAGAGATTTAAACATGGTCCTTCTTTCCTTATTTTCCGACCGCTGAAATATTTTCCGTACCACGCGGCTCACAGGCGCCTTTCGCCGGTTCCAGGAGGCTCTATTCGAGCTCCCGGGACACCGTCATCGGCGCGGCACCAGCCGCAGATTTCAGTACCCTGCACATTGAAATATCGGTGTCGCGGCGGGATACCCTTGAAGCCATCCTCGCGAGAGGGTGGATAACATGGGGAATCAGGGTTACCGGTACCCCGGGAGCCGGTTTGCGGGGGTGCCGGGGCCGCCTGGGCTGATCGGATAGATTCGCGACGGGCCCGGGATCGTGCGCCCCGCTACTTGCTCTCCAGCCAGTTCTTGCCCCAGGCCACGTCGACCTTGACCGGGACGGCCAGCTCGATAGCGCCGGCCATTTCCTGCCTGACGATCTCGCTGTATTCTTCGACCTTCTCGAACGGCGCGTCGAGCACGAGCTCATCGTGAACCTGGATCAGGAGCCGCATGTCGAGCTCCTCGCGATCTATTCTCTCGTGGAGATTGACCATAGCCCGCTTGATCATGTCCGCCGCGCTTCCCTGGACAACAGTGTTGATCGCCAGGCGTTCGCCAAGAGCCCTGAGGTTCCGGTTGTTGGAGTGGATTTCGGGAATCGGCCGGCGCCGGCCGAGCATGGTCGTCACGAAGCCGTTCTTCTCGGCCTCGCTGACGCAGGTTTCCATGAATCCCGTTATTCCCGGGTAGCGTTCCTTGTATTCGTCGATGAACTTTGCGGCATCGGCACGGGTGATCCCGAGCCCCCGCGCCAGCCCGAAGGCGCCCTGTCCGTAGATAATGCCGAAGTTGACGGCCTTCGCTCGGCTTCTCTGTTCCCGGGTCACCTGGTCCTGTTCGATTCCCTCGAGCTGGGCGGCGACGAAGGTATGGATGTCCTGGTCGGTATTGAAGGCCTCCCGCAGCCCCTTGTCTTCTGAGAGATGGGCGAGGACTCGGAGCTCGATCTGCGAATAGTCAGCAGTGATCAGGATCCGTCCCGGTGAGCCGGGGACGAAGGCCTCGCGGATCTTCCGGCCCTGCTCCGTCCTTACGGGAATGTTCTGGAGGTTGGGGTCGGACGAGCTGAGGCGTCCGGTGGCTGCGACGGCCTGGTGGAAGGAGGCGTGTATCCGTCCGGTTTTTTCGGAGATCAGCTCCGGCAGCGGCGCGACGTAGGTCCCCAGGAGCTTGTTCACCCCCCTGTACTTGAGAATCAGCCCGGGAAGCGGGTGGGCCGTCTCGGCGGCGAGGATCTCGAGCACGCCGGCATCAGTGCTGCGCCCGGTCTTTGTTTTTTTTACCACCCGCAGGTTCATCTCATCGAAGAGAATCTCGGAGAGCTGCTTGGGGGAGTCGATATTGAACTCCCTTCCGGCGTCGCGATGGATCTCGGCCTTGAGCTCTTCGACCATCGCGGTCAGGCTGACACGGGTCTCCTCCAGCCGTTCGAGATCGATGGCCACTCCCTCGCTCTCCATATCGGCAAGCACGCTCAGCAGCGGCATCTCGAGCTCGTCAAAGAGCTTCCTGAGACCTTCCGACTCGAGCTTCGGCGCCAGCAATTCGTAGAGCCGCCAGGTGATGTCAGCATCTTCTCCGGCGTATTCCGCGACCTTGTCGAGCTCGACCTCGAGCATGGTGACCTGCTTCTTCCCCTTGCCGATCAGGTCGCTGATGGGGATGGTCTGCAGTCCGAGGAGGTCATGGGCAAGAGCATCCATCGCCTGGCTGCGGCGCTCGGGAGCCAGCAGGTAGGATGCGATCATGGTGTCGAAGGCGACTCCCTGCAGCTCGATTCCGGCCTGGCGCAGCACGATGAGGTCGTACTTGATGTTTTGCCCGCATTTGCCGATGGCCGGATCCTCCAGGATGGGCCTGAGAGCCTCGAGTGCGGCGTCCGGATCGAGGGTGTCTCCCTTATTTGAACGCAGGGCGAGATACCAGCCCTTGCCCTTCTCCCAGGAGAAGGAGAGCCCGACGAGCTCGCAGTCTACGGCGTGAACCGAGGTCGTCTCGGTGTCGATCGCGAAGAAATCGGTCTTCTTCAGCTCCGCGAGGAACTCATCGAACTCTTTCCCGGTGGCTACCAGGCGGTAATCCCCCGATGCGGACTCGCGCACGGGCTCTTCTTCAGCCGGGTCGGGATCCGCCCCGGGACCGTCGAGCCTCGAGAGCAGGCGCCGGAAGTCCAGCTCTTCGAAGACCGGCTTCAGTTTCTGGAGAGTTATCCGGCCGGTCTCGCAGGCGTCGAGGTCGAATTCGAAATTGACCTCGCGGTTGAGAGTCACCAGCCGGCGGGTGAGCTCGAAAAGGTCTCCCTGGTTGGCGACGTTCTCACTCATCTTCGGAGTCAGTTCATCGACATGCTCCCGGACTCCCGCGACCGAGCCGTATTTCTGGATGAGGGCGACGGCTTTCTTGGGGCCGATTCCGGGAACCCCGGGGATATTGTCGGTCGAGTCGCCGGTCAGGGTCTGGATCTCCACAGCCTGCTCAGGGGTGTAGCCCTTGTCCTCGAGCAGGTTCACCGGATCGGTGATGAAGTCCTTTTGAGGGTCCCACATCTTGACCTTGTGTGTCAGGAGCTGGTGGAAATCCTTGTCCTTGCTGACGATCCTGAGCTCGATCTCTTCCTTCTCGAGCAGCCTTCCGATCGTGGCGATGATGTCGTCAGCCTCCTGTCCCTTCACCTTGAAGGTGGGGATGCTCATGATCCCCAGCAGCTCTTCGATACGTCTGACCTGGGGACCGAAATCTTCCGGCGCGGCATCCCGGTTGGCCTTGTACTCCGGATAGAAATCGCGGCGCTCGGTGCTCGAGTCTCCATAGTCGAGCGTAACGGCGAGGTAGTCAGGCTTCTGCTTTTCGAGAATCCCGAGCATCATCTGCGTAAAGATATAGGTGGCCTTGGTGGGCTCGCCATCGGGCGAGTTCAGCTGGGCCCCGAACGGAGCGTAATAGGCCCTGAAAATCTGGGCATGACCGTCGATGAGGTAGAATGTTTTCAATGGAACCGGGTCGCCTGGCAGGTGGTTGCTTCAGAAGAGAGAGCATAGCCTAAGAAAAGGGTTTTCTTTTCTCCATGCTATTGTGGACAGGTTCTCGCTTCCGCCGGCCGGGCAACGGTCTTCTCCCGGGCAGAGTGATGAGCGTCCGGGCAGTTTCGGTTAGCATGTCAGCGCAGTCGTATCAAAGATCTCCAGTCAACATCGATCACAACGATAGAATCCATGTTTCCGCACGCCGCGTACCAGCTGGCCCTGCTTTCCGCCGCCTTCCTGCTTTCTGCCGGATCCGTGACGGCCGCGGACGTCCGTCCGCAGGGTTCCGGTATTCGAACCGGCCTGGAGGTCGCCTCTGCCGGCGGCTTCAAGGAGCTCAAGGGAAAGAAGGTCGGTGTGGTCACCAATCCAACGGGGGTGGACCGTCGTCTCGTCAGCCTCATCGATCTGCTCGCCGGGGCGAAGGGGGTTGAGCTGAAGGCGATCTTTGGGCCGGAGCATGGAGCGCGGGGGGCCGCGGCAGCGGGGGCGAAGGTGGCTGATGCGACGGATACCGCTACCGGCACGCCGGTCTACAGCTTGTTTGGCAGGAATCGCAGCCCGGCGGACGAGGTTCTCAAGCGGCTGGACGTCATCATCTTCGACATCCAGGACATTGGAGTTCGAACCTATACCTACCTTGCGACCCTGATCAAGGTCATGGAGGCCGCGGCGAAGAACAAGGTCGAGGTCTGGGTGCTGGATCGCCCGGTCCCTATCGGCGGTGAAACGGTCGAGGGGCCGCTGCTCTCAAAGAGCTTCGAGTCCTTCGTCGGTCCGCACCCCCTTCCTCTTCGCCATGGCTTGACGGCGGGCGAGTTCGCGCGCCTGGTGAACAAGGAGAGGAAGATCGGCGCCCGGCTCAAGGTGATCAAGATGGAGGGCTATACCCGCCGCGGCTGGTATGGCGACAGCGGCCTCATCTGGGTCGCTCCTTCGCCCAACATACCCTCAGTGGACACCGCCCTGGTCTACGCCGGCATGGTGCTGGTGGAGGGGGTGGAGACCCTGAGCGAGGGCCGGGGTACGACACGGCCGTTCAGGCTGGTCGGAGCTCCCTGGCTCGATGGCCGCCGCCTCGCGAAGACCCTCAACAGCCTGAGCTTGCCCGGAGTTCTTTTCAGGGCGGCCTGGTTCAAACCCTCTTTCAGCAAGTTCTCGGGCGAGGAATGTGCCGGTGTGGAGCTTCACGTTACCGATTCGAGAGCCTACCGTTCGGTTACGGTCGCGGTCCATCTGCTCAGCGCGATCGGCAAGCAGCACCCGGGGAAGCTCAAGTTTCGCGAGCGCGCTTTCGACCGGCTTGCCGGAACCGACTCCCTGCGAAAGGAGCTCGAGGCGGGTCAGCGGCCGGTGGTGATCATCTCCGGCTGGAAGAAGGAGCTGGCAGCCTTTCTGAAGCGGCGCGCGCCCTACCTGCTCTATCGCTGAGCCGTCCTCTATTCCTTCAGAGCGATATTGTCGCGGGTGATGAACTCGGGGAAATCGGCCTCGGCGATCTCATCGAGCTCCTTGCCGAGCAACGCCTCGGCCTGAAGGGAATCGTAGTTGCTGATGCCCCGGGCGAATTCCTGGTCATCGCCGTCGATGAGGCTGATGACGTCGCCCCGCTTGAAATCTCCTTCGATCCTGACGACGCCCTTGAACAGGAGGCTCGAGCCCCGCTCGACGAGGGCCTCCCTGGCGCCCGGGTTGATCTCCGTGAGGCCTGTGGTGGAGCTTGCGTAGGCGATCCAGTGCTTCCTGCTCTTGAGGCGCTTTCCGGGCAGGAAGAGGGTCCCGACATCCTCGCCAGCAAGCACGTCGCGGACAACGTCCGCCGTCAATCCATTGACGATGACCGCGGGAATGCCGCTCTGGACCGCGATCGCGATGGCCTGGAGCTTTGAGGTCATGCCACCGCGGCTGCGTTCATCGCTGCTGTCTCCCGCCATGGCCGTGATCTCGCTCGTGATCTCCCGGACAATCGAGAGGGGCTTTTCGTTTTCGTCGTTTTCTGAGTCCGAACTGCTGGCATAGAGGCCGTTGACATCGGTCAGCAGCAGCAGAAGGTCCGCATCGAGCTTTGACGCCACGAGCGCCGAGAGCTCATCGTTGTCTCCGAAGACGGCTCCCTTGCCTGCCCCGGGCTCCTCAATCTCGCTGGTGGAGATCGAGTCGTTCTCATTCACGATCGGCAGGACGCCCATCTCGAGCAGCCTGAACATCGTGTTGCGCAGGTTCAGGTAGCGGGTTCTCGAGGCGAAATCATCCTCTGTGAGAAGGAGCTGGGCGGTTGGCAGCTGGTAGCGGTCGAAGCCTTGCTGGTAGACCGCCATGAGCTGGATCTGGCCGATCGCGGCGCAGGCCTGCTTGTCCTGCAGGGAGGTCGGCCTCTTGTCGAACTCCAGGCGGTTCATTCCCATGCTGATCGCGCCCGAGCTTACCAGGATGACCTTGATTCCCCGGCGTCTCAGGTCCGCCAGGTTTTCGATCAGGCCGTGGATTCTTCCCAGCGCCATGTCTCCGTCGGGCCGAGAGAGGACATTGGTTCCCACCTTGACGACCACGGTTCTGACGTCCTCCAGGGCATCGCCGCGCTCGGGGGCGCCAGATTCAGATCGGGTTGAATTTTCGGTGTTCATGATCAGGTCCAGGCTCGCTGCCGTGGTTATATCCTCGATGGGATGGGCTTACGAGTTAGTAATGCCGGCCGTCATTTCTCCGAGTCCAGGCTGTCGACGGCGCCCTCGGGACAGCCGGGCTCCAGCAGGACCGGGGGGCGTCCCACCGCCGAGTAGCTGAATCCGAGCTCGAGCAGGACCGCGGGGTCGAACAGCCCGCGTCCATCGAGCACCAGCTTATTGCTGACGAGGCCGCCGAGGATCTGGAAATCGAGCTTCCGCAGCGAATCCCACTCGGTGAGGATGACGATGGCCGAGGCGCCTCGCGAGGCCTCGTAGGGATCTTCCGAATATTCGATGCCGGGAAAGACCCGGCGCATGTTTTCCATCGCCGCCGGGTCCCAGGCGGCGACCTCCGCACCCTCCTCGAGCAGCTGGCCGATGAGCTTGACGGCGGCCGAGTTGGCGGTGTCGGCGCTGCCCGCCTTGAAGCTGAGGCCGAGGACGGCGATCCGCCGGTCCCGCAGTTCGCCGAGGAACGAGCGCAGCCTCTCGAGATGGGAGGCCTTCTGGGACTCGTTCACGCTGTCAATCGCCTCGAACAATCTCGCGTCGAGGCCGTGCTCTTTGAGAGTGTCGATCAGGGCGCGGATGTCCTTGGGCAGGCACGAGCCGCCGTAGCCGGGGGAGGCGGCGAGAGCCCCGGGGCCGATTCTCGAATCCAGCCCGACGCCGCGGGCGAGGTCGCCCGCGTCGGCTCCGAGCTGTTCGCAGAGGCCCGCCAGGGAGTTCATGAAGGAAATCCTGCACGCCAGCATGGCGTTGGAGGCGTACTTGATGAGCTCAGCCGTCCTGGTGTCGACCTCGAGAAGGGGGCCGCTCCCGGTGAAGTCCTGGTAGAGCTCGCGCAGCAGCTCGAGTGAGCGCTCGTCGTCACAGCCGGCCACGACCCGGTCGGGCTGGCGAAAGTCTCTGACCGCGCTTCCCGCCTTGAGAAACTCGGGGTTGCAGGCGATGGTGAAGGGCTCCCCGGTGCTGGATGAGATCAGCCGCCGAAGAGTCTCGGTGGTTCCCACCGGCACGGTGCTCTTGACCACGATGAGGGTGAAGCCCTCGATGCTCTCGGCGACGGTTTGTGTCGCCGCGAGGATTTGTTCCAGGTCCGGTTTTCCGTCTTCACCCTGCGGGGTCTCAACGCAGAGGAAGACCGCCTCTGAGCAGGCGACGGCCGCGGGCGTATCCGTGGTGAAGGTGAGCCGTCCGGCCTCGACGTTCCGGGCGACCAGGTCCGCAAGTCCGGGCTCTTCCGAGTGGAGCTCGAGACGCTGGAGCCGGTCGATCTTGTCGGTATCAATGTCCGCGCAGCGGACCTCGTGTCCCTGGGCGCTGAAACAGGCGCCGGTAACGAGGCCGACATTTCCGGTTCCGATGATCGAGAGTTTCATTGACGGTTTCCTGGGCATCAGGTCAGACGTACGGACTTTCCCTGCGACTATATTAGAGTTTCCCCCTGCTTCGGTGGAATCTCCAACCAGAAAAATCTTCGGGGCTGTCCGTTCCGGGCTCCCGCCGCGGCTTGTCAGCCTCGCGAAGTATCGAGTGACCGTTCCGGGAGCGAACCTGGATGAAAAACGAGTGACCGTTCCGGGAGCGAATCTGGATGAAAAACGAGTGACCGTTCCGGGAGCGAATCTGGATGAAAAACGAGTGACCGTTCCGGGAGCGAATCTGGATGAAAAAACGGACGAGACCGGAACTCCTTTGGGGAAGTCCCGGGTCTCGTCTGAAACGGTATCGACAGGCTCGAGGAAGCGGAATCACGTCCAGCGGAGGTTGGCTGTAAAGCCATGGGTGGGACGCAAATGTCCGCCCAGATCGTTAGCTTGGGTCTTGCTTCAATTACGGAAGGGCGTACAGCCCCGAACCAGTCATGCGAAAGGTTATCGGTTTTATGTCACGGATATGTCATCGCCAGGAAGTATTTTCATATGAACGGGAAGAAGAAACAGGCCCGGATGTTCGGCCTTTGGCAGGTTCCCATGACCGATCCCGGTATTTTCAGCGGCGCCTGGAGTCTCTGCGAACCTTACCGGTCTTTCACATGAGGGACCTCCTCCATTTTGGTGTTTGTGGGTACCGGGGGATGTCCTACAATCCCTCCCTTTTGCATAGAACAGCTAAACGGAAAACAGCAGAACGAGGTATTGGAAGAGATGAAGTACGTCTACTTCTTCGGCGCCGGCAAGGCGGAAGGTAATGGTTCGCAGAAGAACTTACTCGGCGGCAAGGGAGCCAACCTGGCCGAGATGGCGGGGCATTCGAAGCTCAAGCTGCCGGTGCCGCCCGGCTTCACTGTCAGCACCGATGTGTGCGCTTATTATTACGACAACCGTCGCCGCTATCCGTCCGAGCTGAAGGCGCAGGTCAACGCCGCGATCCGTAAGACCGAGCGGGTCATGAAGAAGAAGTTCTGCGATCCGAAGAACCCGCTGCTGTTGTCGGTGCGCTCGGGCGCCAGGGTCTCGATGCCCGGCATGATGGAGACTGTACTCAACATCGGGCTGACCTCGAAGACCATCCCCGGCCTCATCAAGCAGACCGGCGGCAACGAGCGCTTCGTCTACGATGCCTACCGCCGCCTGATCACCATGTATTCCGATGTCGTCATGGAGAAGGCGGCCGGGGTCGAGCCGAAAGAGGGCAAGGGCATCCGTCACCAGATCGAGCATCTCTTTGAGAAGAAAAAGAAAGCTTTGGGTGTCAGTGAGGATACCGATGTCGGCGCGGAGGATCTCAAGGATCTCTGCGAGGATATGAAGAAGCTGGTGAAGAAGGTGCTCGACAAGAGCTTCCCCGATGATGGCGAGAAGCAGCTCTGGGGTGGACTCGGCGCCGTCTTCGCCTCCTGGAACGGCATGCGGGCGATCAAGTACCGTGAGGTAGAGCGTATTCCGCACGAGTGGGGCACCGCGGTCAACGTCCAGACCATGGTCTTCGGCAATATGGGAGACACCTGCGCCACCGGCGTTGCCTTCAGCCGCGATCCCGGCAGAGATGTTAAAGACATCTTTTACGGCGAATACCTCGTCAACGCCCAGGGTGAGGACGTGGTCGCCGGGATTCGTACTCCGGCCCCGATCAACAAGGCCTCGCAGTCGGCAGATAATAAGGACCTGGTGACTCTCGAAAAGCTCATGCCCGGGCCCTATAAAGAGCTCAACGCGATTCAGAAGCGCCTCGAGCGTCACTACCGCGACATGCAGGACATCGAGTTTACCATCGAGGACCACCAACTCTTCATGCTCCAGTGCCGTGTCGGCAAGAGAAACGGTACGGCAGCCGTGCGCATCGCGGTCGACATGGTGAAGGAAAAGCTTATCACCGTGAAGGAAGCCGTCTGCCGCGTTACAGGTGACCAGTTGGACGAATGGCTCCACGACATCCTCGATCCGGAGGTGGAGAAGAAGACCAAGGCTGTAGTCAAGGGTCTGCCAGCCGGACCCGGTGGGGCCCAGGGCAAGATCGTCTTTACCTCTGAGGAGGCCGAGCGCGTCGCTAAATTAGATGCCCATGATGACGTCCAGGGTGAGCCGGTCATCCTGGTCCGCGAAGAGACGAACCCCGAGGATGTCAAGGGTATGTGGGCCTCGGAGGCGATCCTGACCCAGCGCGGAGGTATGACCTCGCACGCGGCGCTCGTCGCCCGCGGCTGGGGCAAGTGCTGCATCGTCGGTTGCGCTAAGCTTGACATCGATGCCAAGCGCAAGACGCTGAAGATCGGTAAGCGGGTCTTCAAGTCAGGAGATTCGCTCAGTCTCAATGGTTCGACCGGGAATGTCTATGCCGGCGAATTTCCAACGATTCCCCCTGACACCAGCGGCAAGACTTTGTCGACCTTCCTGAAGATGTGCGACAAGGTGCGTACGCTCAAGGTGCGGACCAACGCCGAGACTCCCGCGGACGCGGCTCTCGCGAGAGGGTTCGGCGCCGAGGGGATCGGTCTCTTCCGTACCGAGCATATGTTCTACGGCGGCGACCCCGAGGCCCTGGCCTGCCTGCGGCGGATGATCCTGGCGGGCGACGAGAAGGCCCAGCAGAAGGCGATCAACCAGCTCTTCCGCTTCGTCAAGAAGGACATCAAGGGCACCCTCAAGGCGATGAAGGGCCTGCCGGTGACGATTCGCCTGCTCGACCCGCCGCTGCATGAGTTCATTCCCCACGAGGACAAGGGCCTGCGCAAGATCGCGCGCGAGCTGAAGACCCCCTTCGCCGAGGTGAAGAAGCGCGCCGACTCCCTGCACGAGGTGAACCCCATGATGGGACACCGTGGTGTGCGCCTGGGGATCACCCATCCTGCGGTCACCGAGATGTACGTCCGCGCTATCCTGGAGTCCGCCGGCGAGCTGTCGAAGAAAGGCATCAGGGTCTTCCCCGAGATCATGGTCCCGGTCGTCGCCGTCGAAACCGAGATGGCGCACCAGTTCGAGTTGATCAAGGGCGTCCACAAGACGGTCTGCAAAAAGCTGGGCGTACGCAAGGTGAATCACATGGTCGGCACCATGATCGAGACCCCGCGTGCCTGCCTGATCACCAAGAAGTTGGTTCGTCATGGAGCCGAGTTCTTTTCCTTCGGCACCAACGACCTGACCCAGATGACCTTCGGCTTCTCCCGCGATGATATTGGCGGCTTCATGGGTCAATATCTCGACCAGGGCATTATGGCTGCGGATCCCTTCGGAACCCTGGACAAGGGCGTCAAGAAGCTGGTCAAGAAGGCTGTAAAAAAGAGCCGCAAGGTGAATCCGAAGCTCAAGGTCGGCATTTGCGGCGAGCACGGCGGCGACCCTGCTTCGGTCAAGTTCTGTCATCACGTCGGCATGAACTACGTCTCCTGTTCGCCCTACCGCGTGCCGATCGCACGGCTGGCCGCGGCGCAGGCTGTCGCCGAGGAATAAGCTGCCGGCTTCGGCTTTCGCTTAACGGAAGATCCACCACAGGGCGCAGATCGTTGCGAAGAGGACGCCGATCCATGCCTTGTGGGCGAAGCTCAGCTCGCTCCATCCGCGCCGCAGGCTGAAGGAGCCCTTCTGGATTTCTTCTGACGGAGGCGGTGTCAGCAGGCTGACGATGATCACCGTCGCGGCGGTCAGCACGGCGCTGAGGAAGTGCCGGTGGAGGAAGGATCCGAGGTACTCGTGGCGCAGGAAGGACACCTGCCATTGGTATACTTCCGAATCGAGCAGCAGGACCGTGCCGGCGATGATTCCCATCGCCACCCCGCAGAGCGCTCCCTGGCGGTTCATGCGCCTCGAGAAGATACCCAGCAGCCCGGCGACCGCGAAGGGAACCGAGAGGTAGCCGGTGACGACCTGCAGGTATTTCCACAGGGTCTCCTGGCTTTCGATGAGCGGTGTGGCGAAGATGCCGAGCACCATGACCACCACCAGGGCGATGCGCCCGGAGAGGATCTGGGTGGAGGTGTCGTCCGTCGATGACCAGCGGGCGACAATGTCGCGTCCGACGAGGGTCGCCACGGAGTTGAAACTCGAGCTCAACGAGGACATCAGCGCTGCCAGGAGCGCCGCCAGCACCACGCCCCGAAGGCCCGGCGAGAGCAGGTTCTCCAGCAGCATCGAGTAGGTTCCGTTGTAGTTGACCTTGCCGTCCTCGTCGGTCAGTTGCTCTCCGTAGAGGATGAAGCCGATGATTCCCGGCAGGACAAAGATGAACACGGGAATGATCTTCAGGAAGCCGGCGAAGATAGCGCCGGAGGTGGCATGGTGGAGATTGCGCGCGCCGAGGACCCGCTGTACGTTCACCTGGTCCATGCACCAGTAGAACATTCCGCCGATGAGGAAGTTCCCCAGCAGGTAGCCGGTGAAGGGCAGCTCGTGGTCAACGCCCTTGACCATAGAGAGCATGTCGAGCTTGTCCTTTTCGGCGAGCTTTGCGGTGAGTCCCTCCCAGCCGCCGACCGCGTCGAGACCGATCCAGGTGAGGATGATCGAGCCGCCGATGAGGATGATCGATTGCACGAAATCCGTGTAGATCACCGCGCGGAGCCCGCCGATCAGGGTATAGACCGCCGTCAGGATGCCAATCGTCCAGAGAATGGAGTCGCCTGAGAAGCCGGTGAAATATTCGAGCACCACCTTGCCGCTGAAGAGCGCGAGCGACACCTTGGTCAGCACGATCATGGCGAGGAAATACACCGTCAGGCTCATGCGCATCGCAGGTCCGTAGCGCTTCTCAAAGAACTCGGGAATGGTGAAGACCTTGTGGCGCAGGTACTGCGGCGCGAAGACGCAGGCCAGCATGATGAGGCAGAGGCTGGCCATCCACTCCCAGCCGCCGGCGACCAGACCCAGTCGATGTCCATCGGCGGCGAGGCCGACGAAATGTTCGGTGGAGATGTTGGTGGCGAACAGCGAGAGGCCGATGAAGGGCCAGGTGAGATCGCGCCCGGCGAGGAAATAACCCTCGGGGGAGGTCTGCTTGCGCCGGGCGAAGTAGATCCCCAGGGCGACGGTTCCCGCGAGATAAACCGCGACAATCGAAAAATCGAGTGTTCCGAGCGCTCCCATGGGATCCTTTCTCGTGCGGGCTGTTGTTTGTCGGTCGTTTTGCGCCGGTGAAAGATGGCCGCAGTTTAGCCCAAAGAAACCTCGACTGCAGCCATGCAGCCCATCCAACTGCGTATTTTATAGGTCTTCCGGCGGTTGCCAGATGCCGGACATTCGATTAGCTTCTAGGGAAAGATACCAGTCGAGGTTCAGAGTTGATGGCAAATCACCAGAAAGCGGAAGCGGGTCAGGGCAGAGGCGGCTTCCAGTTTCTCGAGTGGCTGCCGTGGGAAAAGCTCACGATCTGGGCGGTCTTCCTGCTGTTGGTCTACAGCCTGCGCAGCTTCTTCTTCATCATCTTCATGACCTTCATCATCGCCTACAGCATGAGGGGGCTGGTGGACTGGCTGGCGAAAAAAATCTCTCCCGATGCGGAGAAGGCCTGGCTGCACCGTCTGCTGACCGTGGGCTGCTTCCTGGGCCTGCTCCTGGCGGGTTATGGCGGCGGAAGCTACCTCTGGCCCAAGCTCAGGGACCAGGTGCAGGACAAGCTTTTTCCCATGGCCAGTGAGCTTAGCGACAATCCCGCGGGAAAGCTGGACGAGGTTCTTCGGGACACCCTGGGGCATTACGAGGCGCGTGAGAAGTACGGGTCGCCCGGAGATGAGGCCTATGACCAGGCCTTCGAGGAGTACAAGAAACAGGGCCTTCACTACAAGGAATTCAATGCTTTCCAGAAGGAGCGTCAGCGGCTCGAGTCCCTCTTTGAGGCCGGCCTGGTGAAGAAGCGGGCGGCGGAGGTGCTCGAACAGGACCTCAGCACCGGCAGCCAGGATGACCGCCTGCTGGTCTGGATCCTCGCCGAGGACTACGATGCTGTACTTGAGAGGAAGCGTGATCAATACGATTCCAAGCGCAAGAGGGTCAGCGAGGAGGAAGGCCTCAAGATCGAGCCGTTCGACAAGCTGTCGCCGGAGGACCAGCGCAGCCTGGTCGAGGACTATGCCAGGAAGGAGATCCTCTCGAATGAAAAGGCCCTGGCCCCTTACCTGGAGAGATGGCGCAAGCGGCGCGAGGTGCAGGGGCTTGATTACGTCAGGAAGCTGAAGAAGGATCAGCCCGGAGAATACAGGAAGCAGTTCGCAGCCTTTTACAAGGCGGACTACAAGGACGCTCCGGAGGCCGCCGGTCCCGCTGATCCGGAGGCCGCCTACAGTACATACACTCAGCTGAGCGCCGCGTTCGACTCAGCCAGCCCGCTCCAGGCCTTCTCCAAGGCGTTCGATGGAGAGGCCGCGGCCGGTGAGCGCAGCGATGAGGAGCTACGCGCCGGCTTCGAGCTCAAGGCCCGGGCTGATGCGCTGGCGGAATGGAAGCAGGGCAAGATCGCCCAGGAGATCGGCAACTTTCTGGTCACAACCAGCAAGGGGCTAGCGGC
Organism: Planctomycetes bacterium UBA1146; assembly: GCA_963579555.1. GTDB lineage: Bacteria > Planctomycetota > UBA8108 > UBA8108 > UBA8108 > UBA8108. The sequence continues at coordinate 32,491 of CAUZHA010000018.1, read as the reverse complement.
CAAGGCGTACTCCAGCATTACAGAAGTCATCAAGAAGTCGTTTTATATAGCTGTAGGGTTGGGCCTGTCGCTCCTGTTGAGCTTCTTTATCGTCTTCGATCTGACCAAGATGCGGCGCGGGGTCAGGAGGCTCCAGGGCAGCCGGGTTAAGGACTTCTATCTCGAGATCGCTCCGGGGTTGATCAGCTTCGGCCGCCTGATCGGCCGCGCCTTCCAGGCGCAGGCGGTGATCGCCTTCTTCAATACCGTGCTGACCTTCCTGCTGATTCGTATTCTCGGCATCGACAACCCGCTCTTTCTCTGCGTCATTGTCTTCGTCTGCAGCTTTATCCCGGTGCTCGGGGTGGTGCTCTCGAGCATCCCGATCGCGATCATCGCCATCGCCCAGCCCGACGGCGGCATCTGGCTCGCCTTCCTGGCGGTGGTCGGGGTCCTGTTGATTCACCTGGTCGAGGCCTGGATTCTCAACCCGAAGATCCTCGGCGACATGCTCCACCTGCACCCGGTCATGGTGCTGGCGATTCTCGCCATCGGAGAGCATTTCTTCGGTGTCTGGGGGCTGCTGCTGGGGGTTCCGGTCATCGTCTATATCCTTCGTTTCGTTATCCTGGATGAGGGAATTCCCGGGATCATCGAGCCGATTCGCCCGGAGGACCTGCTGAAGGCCGGGGAGGCGGATGCCGCCGGAGTGGAGCTCGCGCTCGCCGGTTCTGATGAGGAGTGAGAGACGATGTCGAAAGCAATATTTCCCACGGGGTTCCTGTTGCTTCTGCCGCTGCTCCTGGGCTGTTCGATGAGCGGGCGCTTTCACAAGGAGGGCTTCAAGGTCGTCGCCCATCGAGGCTCCTCAAGGGATGCTCCTGAGAACACCCTTGGCGCGCTCGAGCTCGGCGTGAAGCAGGGCTCCGATGGCGTCGAGTTCGATGTCTACAAGAGCAGCGATGGATGGCTGGTTCTCCTGCACGACAAGGACGTGCTGCGGACCACGAATTTCAAGGACGTGTTTACCGATGGCAGGAGCGCAAAGGTTTCTGAGCTGACCCTCGCCGAGCTTCGCAAGCTCGACGCGGGAAGCCGGCATTCCGCCGCCTACGCCGGCGAGAAGGTGCCGACCTTCGAGGAGGCTCTCGAGCTGCTTCGCGGCCGGGCGACGCCGGTGATCGAGATCAAGCCGGAGGATATCGGCCGGGACGTGGCGATGATCGTCCAGAAGCTCGGTATTGAGCAGGAAGTCTTCGTGCAGAGCTTCTCGCCGCGCGCCATCAGAGATTTTCACGAGGTCCTGCCGGGGGTCACGACCGGCTACCTGACCGGCAAGAAGATCTCCGACAACAGCGTGGAGCGCGCCAGCGAGCACCTGCGCATCGCCAGGGAGTCCGGTGCCTCGGTGGTGGTCTGCAATTACCGGCTCGCCGATCGCGAGTACATCGAGGAGGTCCATCGCAACGAGTTCCTCGTCTGGGTATACACCGTCGACGATCCGGCGGTCATGCGGTTATTGATGGAGCGGGGTATCGATGGGATCATCACCAACGTTCCCTCCGTTCTCCTCGACCTGACCGGGCGCGGCGAATAGAGGGCCCTGGCCCGGATTGCCGGGCGCCCGGGCTCCTTTTGCCGATCGAAGTAAACCTCCGGAGACGATGTCATGCCCTTCAAGATGACCTTTTTAGCCTGCTGGTTGATTGTTCCGGCTGCTCCCCTCGCGGCGGCCGATGAGACCTCCGCTTCCGCTGCCGTGCTCGAGCTGGCGGCCGATGGCCTGGTTCTGAAGCTGTCCGGCCGGAAGCCGCAGCGTTTTGCCGCCATCAGGGAGCTGCTCGAGGCCTACCCGGGCCTCGCCGGCCGCTTCCAGGTCGAGAAGGCTGCCGTGCCGGTCGCGGGTCGCCTCGAACCAAACCAGCAGGAGAAGCGAAACCAACCGGTGGATCTTCTCGCCGGCAGCGTCTCCGCGCTCGAGCTGCTGCAGGTCCTTGCTGATTACACGGGCCTTCCCATCATTCACGATTCAAGCGACAAGGTCCTCGAGGCCGTGCGGGTGCCCTTCACCTCCGACGTGAAGGGGGCCGACTACGAGGTGGTCAAGGCGCATCTCGAGGCGGCGGGTCTTCGGATCAGGGAGCGTAAGCTGCCCGGCGGCAAACGCCTGATCGAGGTGGCTGCCGGCCAGGAGAGGCCGAGGCCGCTGAAGTCGCGTCCCATCATCGTCGTCGGCAGGGAAAAGCTCTCCGGCGGTAAAATTCAGCGCCACCGGCGCGTCGTCGATTCCGGCCGACCGGCGATGGAGGACTACATGGGGCTGGTGCTCACCAGGGTTCCCGAGGTGGTCCGGGCCCAGCTGCCCATCACCTCCCGCGAGGGGGTGCTGGCCCTCGATGTCGACAGGAACCTGACCCAGCTCAGGGGAGATCTTCGTCTCCTCGAGCGCTACGACGTGATCACCTCGATAGACCGGCATCCGGTGAGCACCCCGGCGGCGATGGTCGAGGAGCTCAACCGGTTCTCAAAGGGCGACGAGTTCACCCTGCGGCTCTATCGCAAGGGGAGCCTGAAGATCTACCGGCTCAAGCGCTGAGCCGCCTTAGAAGCGTTCGATCCACTCGCGGTTGAGGTATTTTTCTTCGAGCAGCGTCTCGAGGGACGGAGACCGCCAGGCGCTCGCCGGGGGGGAGACCTCCCAGGACGCCGCGATTCGCTGTCGCAGCTTGGCCCCATCGAGCGGCAGGTTGATGACAAAGTCGAGGTGCTCGCGCGCCTCCCGGTACGCGGGCTGTTTTTCCGGTTGCCTGAGATAGTGCGGGATCAGGCCGAGGTCGAAATCCCAGAGCAGGGTGCCCTGGTGCAGAAGACAGTAGCGGCTCCTCTTCTGCGCGTTGCCGCTGAACTTCCTGTCGCCCAGCGCCAGGTCACAGCTGCCGCGCATGGTGATGTCGGCGAGGCCCAGGGCCTCGCGGCAGGGGTCGAGGATCATGCGGTAGGAGCTGTTGATGTCGCGCAGTCCCGCGGTGTAGTCCAGCGGCAGGACGAGGGTGAAATTGAGACAGCCGGGTCCCTGCAGCACGGTCCCGCCGCCGGAGGCCCGGCGCAGGATGGGGATTCCGTCCTTCCTGCAGCGCTCCACGTCGGCATCCTCTCCCAGCGCGCTCGAGACTCCCAGCACGACGAAATGCTTCGAGCTCTCCCAGAAGCGCAGGTAGCCGAGTTCCCGGCCCTCGGCCGCGGCGGCCTCGGCTTCGAGCAGGAGCGCCTCATCGAGCGCGAGGTTCTCTTCGGGGCTTTCAAGGCTGAGGTCGATCAGCTGGAGGGTCATTGGCGTACTCGCGGAGATTCGTTCATCGGAGGCTCAGAGGGTGATGCCTCCGTCGCAAAAGACCGTCTGCCCTGTCATATAGGCGGCCTCGTCGCTGGCGAGGAAGAGATGCAGGCGGGCGACATCTCCGGGGCTTCCGAGCCGGCCGAGGGGGATGCGGCGGATAAACTTCTCCTTCACCTTTCCGGGTACGGCGTCGAACATCTCCGTCTCGATGACGCCCGGAGCTACGCAGTTGACACGCACCGAGTCGCCGGCGAGCTCCTGGGCGAGCGTTCTCGTCAGGCCGATGACCCCGGCCTTGCTGGCGGCGTAGTTCGACTGCCCCCTGTTGCCGAGGGCGGAGATCGAGGAGGTGTTGGTGATGGCCCCGCTGCCGCGTTCGCGCAGGTGGGGGATGAGGGCCCGGCAGGGGATGAAGGTGCCGGTGAGATTGACCTTGAGGACCCGGTTCCAGTCCTCGTCGGAGAGCTCCGAGGCGAACCCATCGGAGATAATGCCGGCGTTGTTCACGAGGATGTCGGGCACTCCTGCCCGGGAGATCAGCTCTTCGAGGGCGTCCTCGACTGAGCTGGCATCGCTGACGTCGACGGCCCGGCAGATGATCCCCTCGTCGTCTCCTGCCGCGGGGTGTTCACCGCCGGCATCCCAGACCTCGACGCGGGCTCCCTCGGAGCGAAAGAGGGTGGCGGTGGCGGCGCCGATTCCCCTCGCTCCTCCGGTAACGACGGCGATCCTGTTTTCGAGCAGCATTCAGGCCTCCCGATCCTCGAGCCCTGCCTCTTCGAGGACCGTGGCGAGGCGTTCCTCGATCGGCAGCCAGGGGATGAGAAGAACCCGGTCGTGGCGTGAGCGGTAGTCCTCCAGCAGGAGCTCCTGGATGCGACTGGCCTCCGCGGGCGTCTCCGACCGATGGGATGCGGGCTGGTAGTCCGGTCGAGATTCAAAGAAGAGAATGGACCGGCTCCGCCGGCGGGCCAGGGACCAGGCCTCCCCGAGCTCTTCGAGGGGCTCGATTCCGTGGTAGCGCAGGTAGCTGAAACCGTCGCCAACACCGCGGTCGAGGAAGACCACGGAGCCGGCGTCCGCCGTCTCCAGCACACGCCCCTCGTTTTCGAGTTGTCGCCTGAGCACCTGCAGCTGGAATTCTCGCGGGTTGGAGCGCAGGTCCTCCAGGGTGGGATCCTCGATGAGCTCGGTGGCCGCCTCGGGTACCGTTGTGTGGCCGCGCTTGGCGAGGGCATCGATGATCGTCGTCTTGCCGGAGCAGGGGCCGCCGGTGATCACGATGAATTCTGCAGTCATTGAGATGGTCTTTCGGGTTCAGCCTGGATTTGCGTACCGCATCTGGACGGCCAGGCGAAGTTTGCTTAGTATAGCAGGCGTCTCGGAAGAGATGGGATTTTGTGAACGAGCTCCAGCTTGAGCCCGGCACACTCTATGAAAAGGAGAGAAGTATGAGAACAGCTAACCCGGCCCTGAATTCCAAGATGTTTGGCCGAGCCGAGGGACTGGTCGACTCGACCGCGATGACGGTAGAAGGTACGGCTTTGAAGGCGGGCTTCCTGACGATCCTGCTTGGCGCCGCGGCGGTCTATACGTGGGATAAAACCTTCCAGTATGTGGAGGCCGGAAATACTGCCGCGATCTATCCCTGGTTCTGGGGTGGGCTCATCGGAGGGCTGGTGCTGGCGTTGATCACCATGTTCGCGCCGAAGGCCGCGCCTTTTACCAGTCCTCTCTACGCCCTCGCTGAAGGCTTGTTTCTCGGAGCGCTCTCGGCTTTTGTCGAGATGCAGTATCCCGGGATCGCCTTCCAGGCCGTTGGGCTGACCTTCTGCACTCTCTTCGCCATGCTGGCGCTTTACACTACCGGGGTGATTCGCGCCACGCCCGCCTTCAAGCGCGGCATCATGGCGGCAACCTTCGGGATCATGATGATCTACCTGTTGACCTGGGTGCTCAGTTTTTTCGGTGTCAGCATGCCCTATATTCACGGTTCTGGACTGGTCGGCATCGGCTTCAGCCTTTTCGTCGTGGTGATCGCGGCCATGAACCTGGTGCTCGACTTCGATCTCATCGAGGAGGGAGCGAAGCGCGGGTCGCCTAAGTATATGGAGTGGTTTGCCGCCTTTGGTCTGATGGTGACCCTGGTCTGGCTCTACATTGAGATTCTGCGCCTGTTGTCAAAACTCAGGCAGAGATGAGAGCGCTCGATTGGCGTTTCAATGCCGCATTCTGGCCTGGATGAGCCGGTTCCAGGTCTCGGGGTTTTTTGATTTTTTCCCGGTGAGAACGAAACTTCGGAGCGTTTTTCCGGTCTGATGGAGTATACCGAGGCTGGATTGGGTCCGCGCCGCTGAGGCGCGAACAGGTTCCTACAGGAAGAGTAAGATTCCATGTCCGAAGAGAAGGTAAAAGACGACCTCTACCAGCGGGTAGAAGAGCATCTGCAGGAGCTGCTGGAGCCGGAGCTTCCGGATGCCAGGCTCTCGCCCGGGGAGCGTCTCGAGCTGCTCGAGCAGGCGCGCTCGTCTGAGTCCTGTCGTGAGCTTCTCGAAGCCTGCGAGAAGACGATCTTCCTGGTCTCCGCCCTGCCCGACAAGCCTGTCCCGGTCGATTTCGGAGCGAAGGTCGGGGATGCTCTCGAGGCGGACACTCCCGTGATTCCTTTCTACAAGACGGAGCTTTTCCAGCGCATGCTTGGTGCGGTCGGAGCTATAGCCCTCATCTTCATGGTGTTCTGGGATGCGTTCCCTTCTTCGGTCGAGGAGCCGCCACTCCAGCTGGCCGACAACGTTCCCCTGCCTGGAGTTGCCCGGGATGACCTTGTCGAGGAGCTGTCCGTTTCTTCAGCCATCGTGGAAATCACGAAGCCGGCGGAAGCGGACCGGGCTGCTGTTGAGGGTGTTGTTGCGGCTGTTCCGGAGCCCGGCCCGGAAACCCTGGCGGCCGCTCCACCCGCAGCCGAGCCTGCCAGCGCAGAGGCGCCGGAAGAGGTTCGGGAAATTGTCTCGGCGAAACGCGTTTCTGCTTCCGTTGCGTCTCAGGCACCCGGGCTGCCGGTCTCCCCCGGCGGAGCCGAGCTTGCGGCTCCCGCGGTCGTCGCGGAGCCCCTGGCTGATGCGGCAGAAGCTGTCGAGGCTGCTGAGCCGGGGCCCGTGGTTGCCGAGAAGCCCTCCGGGAATAAGCCGCCTGCCGGGATCGAGGTGAGCCGAGAGATCTTCAACGGCCAGCTGATTGCCGTGCGCTACGAGGTCGCGGTTTCCCGCTCGCGCCTCGGAGAGCTCAATGCCTGGAGAAAAAAACAGTCGTCGCAGGTGTCGCCTGCCGTCGCGGCCTCGCGTGCCGCCCCCCGCGTTTTCAACTGGAGATCGAAGAATCCCGCGGTCGCCCCGGAGGCGGCGCGAAAGATGCGGCTCAGGGCGCCATCGGCTGAGGCGGAAGCTCTGACGCTGCTGGTTGACCCCGGCCGGATCGAGAGTCTGCGCGCGGAGCTCGGCAGCCTGCAGGGACCTGCCGGAGCGTCTTTGCCAGTCAAGGCTTCGGCTGCAAAGGCCGGCACAGCCCGGGCCGATCGTGCAGAGGAGGGCAGCGCGGCTTCCGCCGACAAGGCCGCCTCTGCCAGGAGGAGGTCTGGGGGATTCGGCCAGCTTGGGAGTTGGACCGGATCGAAAAAGAAGGCGTCCCCCGCCAAGGCCAGGGCTCCGGCGCTTGAAAAATCCAGGGCTGTCGAGGCTGCAAAGGTACGGGTGGAGATTCGCTTCCGGATTATTTCCGACTGAGCTTCCCCCGGCTTCAGCTCTTTCGGTAGCGGCGCGAGTTCTCGACCAGGAATTCCCGTTCCTCATCGCTCAGGCTGCCCATGCCTTCCTGGTGAATCTTTTCGAGCAGCTCATCGACGCGCGTGGAGACGGCATCGGGCACCCGCGGCTTCTCGTCTTTCCGTTGACGGTTTTTCCACAGTGAGCCTCTTCCTTGAGAGCGAGTTCCTTTTTTACGGCGCCGACGGCCTTTGCCGAAACGCTGGCGCAGGGTGCTCCAGCGCAGGTCGAAGAATTTGTACAGGACGCCCCAGCCGGCGCCGGCGAGGTGGGCGAAATTGGCTACTCCCGCTCCGCTATGGCCTATGGCTCCGGAAAGATCGCCCCAAAGGACAAGGCAGCCAAGTAACCAGGCCGGTACGGGAATGAGGAAGTAGATGTACCAGGTTCTCTTGGGATAATGACAGATATAGAGCGCCATAACACCCATGACCCCACCCGAGGCTCCGAGAATCGGGATTCTTCCGGAGCCTTGCTGGAACTGTACAAAGCTCTCGATCAGAACAGCCAGGGTTCCGGCGAAGAGGTAGAAGATCCAGAATTCCAGCCGCCCGTAGATTCGTTCAAGCTCCCGGCCGCAGATCCAGAATATGACCATATTGAAGGCGATGTGCCAGATGCTCGATTCTGAATGAGCGAAGCAGGCGGTCACCAGCCGCCAGAGTTCCGGGAAGCCGCCGCCGAAAATGCTGTTACCCGAGGCGGACATGAACTGGCCGACGGTTGAAAAGGCCTCCGGCCCGGGCCGGGTGATCAGCTGCAGGAACCAGAAACCGACATTGAGCAGGATGATGGCGCCCACGGCGGTCATGGCCCAGCTCTTGAGCTGCGTGTTGCCTCCCGGGTTCCGGTAGTAGTCGCGGTCGTAGATTCCCATCGCCTGCGTATTCTAACGAGTCGTCTGTCCAACCGCTACGAGGGCGGGAGCTACTACTTGTTTCGGCATTCTTCGCCTGTGACAGTAGAGGGCCGGCCCGCAAATGGCGCATTTGCGTCTTTTACCGGAGCGGGACCGATTTTTTCAGGTCTCTCAGCAGGATTTTCCGGTCTCTTCTGCGGATTCTCCAGCATCACCATCCGGCTGCTTTTCCTTGCTCTGCCAGAAGGTGTGCAGGCCGCACTCGGTCTTGGACTTGCCGGCCCAGCGCCCGGCGCGCTCGTCGTCTGAGTCGCCGCAGGCGCTGGTGCAGGGCTCGCAGCCGATGCTGTTGTAGCCCATGGAGAAGAGCGGGTGCTGCGGCAGGTCGTGTTTCTTCGTGTACTCATCGACGAGGTCCTTGGTCCAGAAGGCCAGCGGCTGGATCTTGACCAGGTTGCCTCCCATGAGCTCGATTCCTTCCGCCTGCGCTCTCGTCGAGGACTGGTCGCGGCGCACCCCGGCGATCCAGGCCTGGTATTCGCCCTCCTCGCCGAAGAGCTCGCGGAAGGGCTCGACCTTGTTCTTGTGGCAGCAGAGGTCAGGGTCGCTCTCATAGAGCTTGTCGCCGTATTTGTTGACGAACTCGACCCCGAAGAGCTTCGGCTTCCTGGCCACGAGGTTGACCTTCCACAGGTCCCTGAGCTCGTCGAGAAACGCGAGGGTCTCCTTGAAGTGGAAGCCGGTATCGATGAAGTAGACCGGCAGCTTGGGGCAGATGTCCTTCACCATGTGGAGGATGCACATCCCGCTCTTGCCGAAGGCGGTGCTCATCATCAGGTTCTCGCCGAGCAGGTCGTGGGCCCAGCGAATGAGCCGCGCGGGTTCGCGGTCGATTCCTTCTTCGCGCGCCGCGAAGGCCGCCGGTTCTAACGTCGCCTGGTCGATGCGTGCCATGGTCAGACCCTCGCCGCCAGCGCCGCCGCCAGCTGTTCCCGCAGACGAACGACCTCTCCTACGAGGATAAGGGCGGGCGGCCTGATGTCGGCCGCTGCGGCTTCACGAACGATTTCCGACAGCTCGGAGCAGATGATTCGCTCGCCGGGCAGGGTTCCGTTCTCGACGATGGCCACGGGGGTCTTCTCGCCGACGCCCTCGGCTCGCAGATCCTCGACAACTTGCTCGAGCCGGTTGACCGCCATGAAGTAGACGAAGGTCGTTCCCCGCGCCGCCGTCTTGGCGGGGCCCTCGTCCGTGGAGTCGTCTTTCATGGCGTGCCCGCTGCGAATGACCACCTCGCTGGCGACCTCCCGGTGGGTCACGGGTATGCCGGCCGAGATCGCCACCGAGCAGAGGGCCGAGACTCCCGGAACGATCTCGTAGTCGATGCCGGCCCCGGCCAGGGCGATCATCTCCTCGGCTCCTCGTCCGAAGAGCACCGGGTCGCCGCCCTTCAGCCGGACCACGCTTCGTCCCTCGCTCGCAGCGGAGATCATCAGCTCGACGGGATCGATTTCACGGCCGCAGCCGACCTCCTTGCCGACGTAGATCTTTTCCGCGCTCTCCGGGATCAGTCCGAGCACCTGCTCGCTGACCAGTCGGTCGTGGCAGACAAGATCTGCGCTTTCGAGCAGCCTCGCGGCCTTCACCGTCAGCAGGCCGGGGTCGCCGGGGCCCGCGCCGACCAGGTAGACCTTTCCTGGCGAGGCCGCGGGCTGGTTTTTCCTCGGGGGAGCTTCCGCATTCGCGGCATCGGATCCCTCCCTGGTCTCAAGCCAGCTCTCGAGCTGCCGGCTGACGGCGGCCACCAGCGCCGGGTCCTGTCCATCGCTCGAGAGCGCCAGCTTCAGCGCTCCCGCGTCGACCAGGCCCGGGACGTGGAAATCACAGAGCCCCTTGTCCTCGGCGCTGTTGAAGAGGATGCCCAGCTCCCGCGCCTCTTCCTTCACGTTCTCGGAGAGCTTGAGGTCTCCGGTCGCTGTCAAGACCAGGTCGGCCTTTTCGATGTCGCCCCGGCGGTAGGGCCGCCTCTTCCAGTCGAGCCCGCCTCGCTCGTCGAGCTCGGTGATCTCTTCGAGGGCTTCCGGGCTGATGACTGTTACCCTCGCGCCGGCCTCCAACAGCCTGCGGATTCTCCTGAGAGCCACGGAGCCGGCGCCGACGACGGTCACCCGGCGGTTCTCGAGCTTATGAAAGAGAGGGTAGAGGGAGCTCACGGAAGTCACTGTCCTTAGGTGATATAAAAAAACCGTCCTTGAGGGGACGGGTTACGCTGAATCTTCTGGCGGTGGAAGGGACGGCTGCGGAAGCCTGGAGGGCTGTTTCCTTTTGCCGACCCGGGGAATTGAGAACTCAGAGGGCGAACCCATCGGGAATAACATTGCTGGCACACAGGGAGCGCGTGCGCACCCCCTTGGTACAGGTACAGTTGTCTTTTCCCAACTTGATAGGCATTTTGAGTTACCACTATGATTGTCGAACCCTCAAGCATAAATCTTCCAGCGCAGGATTACAAGCTTGGCTGAAAACCTTTCAGGTAATTGAGGTTCCGTAAATGCATCGAGCCCGCTTCTCTTGGTATCATCCCGCCTTCTCGATATTTAATTCCTGTAGAACCTAAAGAAAGCCCCGGGGATACCCATGTTCACCAGCGCAGTCCTATGTTGTCTTACCCTGAGCACCCTGGCCCAGCAGGAGGCCGACCCGGCCTATCGGCAGGGCTATGAAAAGATCGACAAGAAGGAGATCTATTCGTGGATCGAGTTTCTCTCCTCCGATGAGCTGGCTGGCCGGGATACGGGTACAGCAGGCTACAACGTGGCCTCGAAGTACGTCGCCTCGGAGATGGAGGCGATGGGAGTCCAACCGGGCAACAAGGGCTCCTTCTTTCAGCCCTTCTCGATGGTCCGGCGCCAGAGGCTTCTGAACGAGGCCTATCTTTCCATCAAGGGCGCGGACGGCAAAGAGGAGAAGATCGAGCTGAAGGGCAAGGTGGGTGTCGTCTCCCGCCGGGATGTTCGCTGGAAAGAACGCTGGGTATTCGCCGGTAAGGGGGCCGGCTCCGATTCCGACAGCCGGGATGTTTTTCACGGCCTGCCGGTGAAGGACAGCGTCGTCCTGATCGCACCGGACAAGAGCGAGGCGGGGCGCTGGGCCTGGGGAGCCCGGGCCGCCGGCGCGCGGCGGATCGTGGTCGTCTCGGACGAGCAGGCCCGCCGACGGATCGGCTCGCGCCTGCCCCAGCGAGCCCGCTATCGCATCGAGGCGGAGTGGTCTCCCGCGGATGATGATGAGATTGTGTACATCACCTCCGATATAGCCGACAGGATCCTGAAGCGCTGGGATACCAGCCTCGAAAAGATGAGGAAATCCGGCAGCGGTGGCAGGGTGCTCGACGGGGCGGAGTTCGAGCTGGTGGTCGAGCTGAAGGAAACGATCGACAAGACGCGCAATGTCGTGGGTTTCATTCCCGGAAGCGATCCGAAGCTCAGGGATGAGGCGGTGGTGATAGGTGGCCACCTCGATCATGTCGGCGAGCACGACGGCAAGATTTTTAACGGGGCGGATGACAACGCCTCGGGCTCAACCGCCCTGCTGGGAGTCTGCCGGGCGTTGATGGCCAATTCTCGCCGCCCGCGGCGGAGCACCGTCATCGTCTTCTTCGGTGCCGAGGAGCGAGGTCTGCATGGATCGCGTTACTATGTCGACAACCCGACCTTGCCGATCGAGAAGATGGTCTGCATGTTCAACATGGACATGGTCGGGCGCAACGAAGAGCGCCGCGACAGTTCCGGGAAGGTGACGGAGAAGGCCGCGGACAATGTCGACTGTCTTCACGTCATTGGCTCGAAGCGCCACAGCCTGGAGCTTGACCCCTGGATCCACAAGGTCAACGGCCCCATCGGTTTCAAGTTCGAGTACGACGAGGAGGGAGTCTGGAACCGGAGCGACCAGTATAATTTCGCTGCCAGGGGAGTGCCGGTCACCTTCTTCTTCGCCGGCTTCCACGCGGACTACCACAAGCCGACCGACACCATCGAGAAGATCAACTTGGACAAGGTCGTCCGGACGGCGAGGCTGGTCTACTCGCTCGTCTTTGAGGTGGGCGATCGCCCGCGGCGCCTGCGTAATAACCGCCTCTAGGTCTGGACGCGGCTCGCCTTACTATATAGAATCGCCGATCGTCAGAGCTTACTGTCGCAACCAAATCTACACATCCCTCCAGGAGGAAACCCGATGGCTTACGAATTACCAGATCTCCCGTACGCTCACGATGCGCTCGAGCCCCATATCGATGTCCGGACGATGGAGATCCACCACGGCAAGCACCACCAGGCGTATATCAACAACGTGAACGGAGCGCTCGAAGGCAACGAAGAGCTCTCCGGGAAGTCGGTTGAGGACCTGGTGAGCGACCTGGACTCCGTCCCGGAAGACGTTCGCGGCGCTGTTCGCAACAATGGCGGCGGCCACGCCAACCACAGCCTCTTCTGGAGCGTCATGGGACCCGGTAAGGGCGGTGAGCCTGGCGGTGATCTCGGGGCGGCGATCGATGCCACCTTCGGGAGCTTTGATGCCTTCAAGGATGCCTTCGCCCAGGCCGGAGCGACTCGCTTCGGATCCGGCTGGGCCTGGCTTGTCGTCGATGGCGGCAATCTCGCGGTGACGAGCACCGCGAACCAGGACAGCCCGCTGATGGAGGGCAAGACCCCCATCCTCGGCCTGGACGTCTGGGAGCACGCCTACTATCTCAACTACCAGAACCGCAGGCCGGACTATATCGGCGCCTTCTGGAACGTCGTTGACTGGGATGCGGTGGCGGCCCGGTTCGCGGCGGCGAGCTGACGGTTCGCGGCGGCGAGCTGAACCCGTCGACAGCTGAATACCAGGGACGCGACTCTCCTCGAGAGGTCGCGTCCCGTTTTTTTGCATCCCCGCCGGCTATTGTTCGCAGGTGAGGCTGCCTCCGGGTGTCGGGTCGGGACCCGGCTTCGGGAACGGCGCCCGGGGAGGCTGTCCGCTTGAGAAGAAGTAGAGCACCAGGAAGATCGGGTCGGCGATATCGAGACGATTGTCGTCATTGGCATCGCCGGCGGCCTGGCAGGGGGTCACATAGGAGCCGAAGAGGAAGCCCAGGACCGAGATCGGATCGGAGATATCGATCCTTCCATCCCGGTTCGCGTCTCCTCTGACCCATTCATAGGGACCTTCACACGCATCCCCGATGCCGTCTCCGTCAGAGTCCTGTTGCGGCGGGTTGGCGACGGTGACGCAATTGTCGAGAGAGTTCTCCACTCCATCGTCATCGTAATCCGGGGGCCGGACAATCGCGTCACAGGCGTCTCCGATGCCGTCTTCATCCGCGTCTATTTGCGAAAAGTTTTCGTCATAGGGGCAGTTGTCCTCGGTGTCGTCGATGCCGTCGTTGTCATCATCCGGATCGCAAAAGTCGCCGAGCGCGTCGCCATCAATATCGGACTGGTTCGAGTTGTAGACCAGTGGACAGTTGTCCTCGAAGTCGAGGTGGCCGTCAGCGTCCCGGTCCATATCAGCGCAGGCATCGCCGATTCCATCATCATTGAAGTCCTGCTGGATGAAATTCGAGACGGTCGGGCAATTGTCGATGCTGTCGGGGACGGTGTCGTTGTCGTCGTCCTGGTCGCAGGCATCTCCGAGGGGGTCTCCGTCGTTGTTCTCCTGGTCGGGGTTTGGCCGCAGCAGGCAATTGTCGAGCAGGTCATCGACCCCGTCGTTGTCATCATCCGGGTCGCACTCATCGCCCAGGCCGTCGCTGTCGCGGTCGATCTGGGCCGGGTTCAGGATCACCAGGCAGTTGTCGGCCTGGTTGCGGACCCCGTCGCCATCGACGTCCTCATCCGGATCGCAGTGATTGCCGAGGCCGTCATCGTTCGAGTCCTGCTGCTGGGTGTTCGGGATAAGCGGACAGTTGTCGCAGGCATCGCCGAGCCCATCGGCATCGTTGTCAGCCAGGGTGGGATCATGGTCGAGCGGGCAGTTGTCGCAGACGTTGCCGATTCCATCGTCATCGAAGTCTTCCTGGTTGGAGTTCTGGATTCCTTCGCAATTGTCGAGATGATCAAAGACGCCATCGTTGTCCGTGTCTCGCAGGATCACATCGCAGGCATCACCGATTCCGTTTCGGTCACGGTCAACCTGGGTGGGGTTCGGGTCGGTGGGGCAGTTGTCGTTGCTGTCCGGGATCCCGTCATTGTCGTCATCCCAGTCGCAGGCGTCTCCGAGCTGGTCGTCGTCGCTATTGAGCTGGCCGGTGTTCGCGAGCTGGGCGCAGTTGTCGCGGAAGTCGGGAATGTTGTCTCCGTCATCGTCAGGGTCGCAGACATCGCCTCGCCCGTCTTCATCGTTGTCGTCCTGCAGGTGGTTGCTGATTCTCTTGCAGTTGTCGCAGGCGTTCCCGTGCCCATCGCCATCGCTATCCTGCTGGTCGGAGTTGGGGACGGCCGGGCAGTTGTCCTCGCCGTCGAGGACGCCGTCGTCGTCCTGGTCTGAATCGCAGACATCTCCCTCGCCGTCACCGTCGGAGTCAAACTGCTCAGGATTGTAGCTGCCAGGACAGTTGTCTTCAGAGTCCTCGACGCCGTCCTCATCGTTGTCGATATCGCAGGGGTCGCCGATGCCATCCAGGTCGCGGTCTGTCTGGTCAGGGTTGGCGGCGGTGAGGCAATTGTCCTCTTCGTTGGGAACCCCATCATTGTCAGTGTCGTCGTCGCAGGCGTCCCCAAACGAATCGCCATCGGTGTTCAGCTGATTCTCGTTTCTTGTCTCGGGACAGTTGTCCTCGAGATCGGTGATACCATCCCCATCGGGATCATCGTCGCAGGCGTTGCCGAGGCCGTCTTCATCCGCGTCTCCCTGTTCCGGGTTGGATGCAGCCGTGCAATTGTCGCAGCTGTCTCCGATTTCGTCGGAGTCGCTGTCGAGCTGTTCAGGGTTGGTCACCTCGGGGCAGTTGTCACAGACGTCTCCCAGGCTGTCGCCGTCCCTGTTTTCCTGCCGGGGGTTGCGTACGAAGAAGCAATTGTCGCAGGCGTTCCCGAAGCCATCGGCGTCGATATCGAGCTGGTTGGCGTTGGCTACCAGGGGGCAATTGTCGCAGACGTCTCCGAAGCCGTCGCCATCGAGGTCGCGCTGGCTCAGGTTGACGTCGACAGGGCAGTTGTCACAGTCGTCGCCGATTCCGTCCGAATCCGAGTCGAGCTGTTCGGGGTTGGGGGTGGCGGAGCAATTGTCACAGCTGTCGCCGACACCGTCGGAGTCGGAATCAGCCTGGCCCAGGTTGGCGGCCAGCGCGCAATTGTCGCAGCCATCGCCGAGGCCGTCGGAGTCGGAATCAGCCTGAGATGGATTGGGAGCGAGCAGGCAGTTGTCGCAGTCATCGCCGATGCCATCCGAATCGAAGTCTTCCTGGGCGGGATTGGCGAGGTCGGGGCAATTGTCGCTGGAATCGGGGATGGCGTCATTGTCCGCGTCGTTGTCGCAGCGATTGCCGATGCCGTCGGAGTCTTCGTCCTCCTGGGATGGGTTGAACTCCGATGGGCAGTTGTCGCAGCTGTCCCCGATCCTGTCCTTGTCGGAATCCGCCTGGGATGGGTTGGCGGTCAGACGGCAATTGTCGCACGAGTCGCCGGCTCCATCTCCGTCAAGGTCTTCCTGCCCGGGGTTGGCGGACCGCGGGCAATTGTCACAGGCATCGCCGAGCTGGTCGCCATCGAAGTCGGCCTGGTCCGGGTTGGAGTCCAGGGGACAGTTGTCGCAGGCGTCGCCATCGCCGTCTCCATCGGAGTCCTCCTGGCCCGGGTCGGGTATGGAGGGGCAGGTGTCGCAGGCGCTGCCGACACCATCGCCGTCATCGTCCCCTTGGCCGGGATTCGCGTTTTCCGGGCAGCTGTCGCAGGCATTGCCGAGGCCGTCGTTGTCGCTGTCAACCTGCTCCGCATTCGCAAGAGCCGGACAATTGTCCACGCCGTTGTCGTGTCCGTCGCCATCGCTGTCGAGCTGGCAGGCGTTGCCGATATTGTCGGCGTTGATGTCTTCCTGTCCCGGGTTTGGCTCATCGGGACAGTTGTCACAGAAATTACCGATGCCATCCCCATCGGTGTCGACCTGGACCTGGTTTGTTCTTTCCGGGCAGTTGTCGCAGGCGTCGCCGAAGAAGTCTCCATCGCTATTTTCCTGTCCGGCATTTGCCTGTCCCGGACAGTTATCGCAGATCGTTCCGATTCCGTCCCCATCGTTGTCGAGCTGGTTGAAGTTCCTGTTGGCCGGGCAGTTGTCGCAGAGGTCTCCAAGCCCGTCTCCATCGGAATCCAGCTGCGCGGAGTTGTTGACGAGGGGACAGTTGTCGCTGGCGTCCAGGATGCCATCACCATCGGCATCCTGGGCCCGGAGCTGCGCCGGCGAAAGCACGGCAAACATCAACAGCGCAAGCGCCGCGATGCCCGGGATTCTGGACTCATGTCTTGACGAGCCGCCTGTCATCAAACTCATTCCTCGTTGGGGCGCCGATGCGCTGCTGCCATCTGGATGGGCTCCAGGAAAAAGCACCGGCTGACTTGTCAGATCCCCTTCCAACAGGGGTATTTATACAATTTTCCGAAGTTCAATATTACAGGCGAGGCGATTCGAACTTCAACCTTACAGG
Source organism: Planctomycetes bacterium UBA1146 (assembly GCA_963579555.1). Taxonomy (GTDB): domain Bacteria; phylum Planctomycetota; class UBA8108; order UBA8108; family UBA8108; genus UBA8108. Next base: position 15,821 of record CAUZHA010000018.1, on the reverse strand, counting down.
GGAGAAGTCCCTGACAAATAGCGTAAGTCCTTTACGCATAGTCAATAAGAGGGCCCCAGGGGGAATTCAGGCATCTTCCGGACGATTTTTCGGTAAGCCCCCATCTCCTTGGGGCTTACGCTATTCTTCCTCTTCAGGATCGGTCTCGTCGATAATTTCCCCAACGAGCTCTTCAAGTACATCTTCGAGGCTCACGACACCGGACGTGCCGCCGTATTCGTCCAGGACTACGAAGAGATGTTGTCGCTTGAGCTGGAATTGATGCAGTAATTGGTGGGCGGGAGTGCTCTCGTGGACGATGTGGGCGGGCTTTTTCAGATCGCCGACCTTCAGGTCCGTTCGGTCCTCGGCCAGCGCCAGAAGCAGATCCCTGAGATAGATGATCCCGGCAATATCATCGAGGTCGCCATCCCTGGTCACGACGATCCGGCTGTGGGTCATGTCCAGGTCGGAGGGGTTGATCTGGTCCAGGAGCTTGTCATTCTCGAGGCTTGCCAGGTCGAGCCGATGGGTCATGATCTCACGGGCGGTTACATCGTTGAGGCGGAAGGCCCTGCTGATGAGACGGTTTTCCTCGCCGCTGATCAGGCCCGCCTCTTTCCCCATATCCGCCATCATCCGGATCTCCTCCTCGCTGGTGACTTCCTTGCTTGCCTTGCCTGAGAAGGGACGGGCAATCTGCTCGATCACCCAGATGGCAGGCAGCAGGATCCAGGTGACGAGAGTCAGCGGTCTAGCGGCGGTCAGGGAAATGGCCAGGTTGTAGCGTTCCCCGACGGTCTTGGGAATGATCTCCGAGAAGACGATGATCAGGAAGGTGAGGACGCCGGCGAAGGCTCCCTTGTAGTTGTCGCCGAGTACCTCGGCGGCCTTGTAGCCGACCATGACCGAGCCGAGGATGTTGATGAGGTTGTTGAGAATCACCAGCGTCGAGATGGGGCGCTGCATGCTCTCCTTGATCGCGGCCAGCCGATGGCCTCCGGAGCGTTCCTCATCCCGGGCAAGATAGACTTTGGATATGGGTACGCTGAAGAGCGCCGCCTCGAACATCGAGGTCAGGCCGGAGGCAAGGACGAGCGCCAGCACTAATAGGATCAGTGTTGTCATTGATCAGGCACCAGTCTACCACCGGGATCCGGCACCGGCAACCTGCGCGGCTCAGATGCCGGTGGAAAGGGGTTGCCGGTGGCGGGGAAAGCTTGTTAGCTTGATCGCTCCCCTGGCTTTCCAGGCCGGGGAATCTTCATGTTCCGAGGAAACCCGATCACCGCTGGAGTTGAATCACCGTGGGATACAAGCAGACCGCCGAGCATCGACCCGGCAGGAGCTCTTACCACCAGGTCGGCCTGGTGCGCGGGCAGTTCGGGGATGTCGATTACGATGAGTGGATCGATTTTATAGCGTCTGCCGGTTTCGACGGCTGGGAGGAAGCCAGCTGGGAGCTGGAGCTCGACCGGTGCTCCGATGACGAGGGAGCGGCCGCTTACGCCGCGGAGCGTGTTGAAAAAGCGAAGGCAAGGGGACTCGAGATCTTCTCCATCTCCGGGCACCTGCAGGGCCAGGCGCTTGGAGACGAGCCCTCCGCTAAGACGCTGCAGTTCATCGGCGGCGAGGCGGTCGAGGCCTACAAGGAATGGCGTAAGACCAACGAGCCGCCGCGAACCGACCCCTTTTATGTACCCGAAGAGGTCGGCCGTCTGGTTCACAGCCAGGCGCTCGAGGCATTGCTGGCCTGCGCTCGCCTTGCCGGGCACCTCGGACGCCTGCAGGATCGCAAGGCGCCCGTTTCGGGTTTCACCGGGTCTCCGGCCCACGCGTGGTCGCATTGGTTCGAGTTTCCGCCGCCCCCAAGCGAGATCGGCGGCTGCCCTCTCGCCGATCCCCGCCAGGTGTCGCTTGAATTGATCATCGAGCGCTTTTCGCCTCTGCTCGAGCTCTGCCGCGAATACGGAACCACCTTTGACCTTGAATGCCATCCCTCCGAGAGGGCCATGGGCGACATCGAGTCGGCGGGGGACTACCTGCGCGCCATGATCGATGCGGGTTATGAGGGAGTTGCGGGTTTCAACCTCGATTGCTCGCACCTGGAGTGGCAGAACGTCTCAGGCGTTGAGTTCATCCGCGAGTTCGGCGAGCACATCCACTGCGCCCATATCAAGGGCGTCCAGGTCATGCGGAGCTACTGCCGCGGGGGACGCCTCGGTGGGCACCGCCCCATGGGGCACAAGCACAACGGCTGGAACTTCGTCACCGCCGGCAGCGCCCGCGACGCGGTCAACACCGAGGAGGTGATCATCGAGCTCAACCGCGCCGGCTTCGATGGGGCGCTCACCATCGAGTGGGAGGACAACGACGCCGACAAGAAGGCCGGCGCCATCGCCGCGCTCGCCAATGTGCGCGCGGCAGACCTGCCGCCGAGCTTCTCGCGTCATGACGAGACGTTGAAGACCTGAGAGCTCCCGATTTATTTCGGCTGGAAGTAGAGCACCATCCCGGCGCCCGAGGCGAGGACGAGTACTCCGAGCCAGAAGATCGGATTGACCGCCTTGGGAGGATGGGCGACCGAGGAAACGATGACGTTCACCAGCGGCGCGCAGCCGAAGATGAGCGGCATGACATACTGCGGGTTGCCGCCTGATTTCATGGAGTAGATGACGCAGATGGCCCCAATGGCTCCCAGCGATCCGGCCAGCAGGCCGAACATCATTCCCTTGCCCGGGAAGCTCCAGTCGGCGCCGGAGCTCTTCATGATGAGACTGGGGATCAGGACGGCGAGAAAGAAGTAGGCGACGCCCACGAGCAGGGCGGTCTTCAGGGGGTTTGCAAGGAGAGCATTACTCTTGTGGATCGCGGTGCCGTAGGCGCCCCAGCAACAGACGGTTCCAAGTGCGAAGATAAGCCAGGTAGGCATGGTATTCCCTCCACCGTGTTTTATTGCTCCGCCCGAGCGGAGAGGTCTATCCGTAAACAGCTCTCCCGGAAGGGAGATTTCCTGCTTCTCTATAGCCACGGGAAGGGATCTTGTAAAGCCCCGAGGTGGGTGAGAGGTGGGGCGAAAATCTCAGTCGTTCTCAGAGCGACCGCAGCACTTCAGCCGTGATTTACCCGATTTACCGTCCTTGCCAAGCACCTGGCGTCCACCGAGCCTGTCCTCGGCGATCCGGCGCTGGATGCGCTCCGCCGCGCCGCTCGAGGGGTTCATGCTCTCCTGGCGTCCGTTCTCGCCATAGCCGACGGAGAGGTCGGCCTGGGCAAACAGGGCGATGACTCCTGCGAGACAGAAGACTGTGAAGGCGACCATTGCGCCGCTGCCTTTTTTATTCATTGTGCTCTTCTCCTGGGCGCGCCGATGAATCGGCTCGGTAGTTTCCTTTCAGACCGTTATTCACTGCATCGTCAACCCTCCCCTCTGTCCTGTAGTTTTTTTTCATGCGCTGGTAAAGTGGCGCCATGCGCGGTGTAAAAGTCAGGGATCCAGGCGGACCCGAGGTGCTCGAAATCGTTGAGCTACCCGATCCTGTGGCGGGTTCGGGGCAGCTGCTGGTGCGAAATTTTGCCGCCGGGGTGAACCGGGCCGACCTGCTGCAGCGCCGCGGACTTTATCCGCCCCCGGCGGGAGAGTCCGATATTCTTGGTCTCGAGTTTGCCGGAGAGGTGGCGGCAGTCGGCGAGGGAATCGAGAGTTTTGCCCGCGGGGATCGCGTCTTCGGGCTCTGCGCGGGGGGAGCCTATGCGGAGTTTCTCCCGGTCGATGCGAGCCTGGCGGTCCCGATTCCTTCGAACCTGTCGTATGAATCGGCGGCCGCGGTGCCGGAGGCGTTCTATACGGCGGAGGATGGTCTCTTCAGCCTCGGTGAGCTCGAGGAGGGAGAAGCGGTTCTTATCCACGCGGGCGCCAGCGGGGTCGGGACGGCGGCGATCCAGCTGGCGGCTGCGGCCGGAGCCCGGGTCATTGCCACAGCCGGAACGGCGGAAAAAGCGGCTCGCTGTGAAGAGCTGGGGGCCGCGCTCAGCGTGAACTACCGGGAGCGGGACTTTACCGAAGCCGTCGACGAGCTGACCGGCGGGGCGGGGGTTGATCTCGTACTCGATCTGGTCGGCGCGAGCTATTGGGACAGGAATATCGCCAGCCTGCGTGTCGGGGGCCGCCTGGTGCTCCTCGGCCTGGTCGGCGGGACTCGCACGGAGGCTGATCTCGGAGCGGTTCTCCGCAAGCGCCTTCGCATCATCGGCAGCGTCATGAGGAGCCGGAGCATCGAGGAGAAGGCGGAGGTGACAGCCAGGTTCCGTGAGAGGATCCTGCCGCGCCTCGAGAGCGGGGAGCTCAAGGCGGTCGTCGATTCGATCCTGCCGTTCGAGGAGGTTCGGGATGCCCATATCCGCATGGAGGAGAACCTCAACATCGGCAAGATCATTCTCCGGCTGTGAGCCGTTCGCGGGCTTTTCGCGGCCGGGGCGACCCGAAAAGCCGTGTCAGCTTTCAACCCTTGGGGTACCATGGTTTTCTTGAACAGGAGACTTTGCAACAACCCACCTGGAGAAACAGGGAGAGATCGCAATGCGGAAAGAAGATGTTTCGCACGAGTTGTCGTGTCCCGATTGTGACGATGTGAGCCGTCGTCATTTTCTGCGTTCCGCCGCGACCGCGGCTACGGCCGTCGGCACAGCCGGCCTGTCGTTTGGCGCGGCTGGAAAACTCCTGGCGGATGACGCCAAGAAGAAGGTCCAGCCTGCTGAGACGGTGGTCAAGCAGCTCTTTGACAGTCTGAAGGACAACCAGCGCAAGCTGGTCTGCATGCCTTTCAATCATGAGCTGCGTTCAAAGATCAGCAACAACTGGCACATCGTGGATCCGAAGGCCGCGGCCATCGGCAAGCTCTACACCGCCGACCAGCAGGAAATGATCCTGCAGATCTTCAAGGGCGTGACCTCCGAGGATGGCTACAGGCGTTTCGAGAAGCAGATGAAGGACGACGCGGGCGGCTTTGACAAGTACACCTGCGCGATCTTCGGTGAGCCCGGAACAGGCAAGTTCGAGTGGGTGCTCACAGGCCGCCACCTGACGATTCGCGCCGATGGCGACTCGGTCGAGAACACCGCCTTCGGCGGCCCGATTTTCTACGGCCACGCCGCCGGTGGCTTCAACGAGAAGCCCGATCATGCCGGCAATGTCTGGTGGCACCAGGCTCGCCTGGCCAACAAGCTCTACGGAGCTCTCGATGGCAAGCAGCGTGACAAGGCCCTGGTGGTCGAGTCGCCCCCCGACAGTCCCAAGGTGGTCAGGCTCAAGGGAACCAAGGGCAAGCTGGAAGGCCTCCGTGGGGCTGACATGTCAAAGGACCAGAAGAAGCTTCTCGACGAGACCCTGCGCAGCATGCTGAACATGTACCGCAAGAGCGACGTCGACGAGGCGCTCAAGTGCATCGACGCCAACGGCGGACTCGACGCGCTGACAGTCTCCTACTTTGACGAGGGAAATATCGGCGACGACGAGATCTGGGACCGCTGGATGATCGAGGGCCCCGGGATGGTCTGGTACTTCCGCGGCACCCCCCACGTCCACACCTGGGTCAACATCGCCGGCAAGCAGGCCTGAGCCACGAGTTGATCCCCTGTTGAAAGAAAGCAGCCGGGAGCTGGTTTGCCATCTCCCGGCTGCTTTCTTTTCTTTCTTCAGTCTCCCGGGAGACTGGTCTTATCCGAACGAGGCCTTGAAGATGTAGTAGAAGATGATTGTAAGGACCGCTCCGGCCGGCAGGGTTACTACCCAGGAAATGATGATATCGCGTACGACCCGTAAATTGAGTGCCCCGATTCCCCGTGCGAACCCGACCCCGAGTACCGCACCCACGAGCGTATGGGTCGTGGAGATCGGGAGTCCGAACCTCGATGCGACCAGGATGGTAATCGCCGCACCGAATTCAGCTGAGAAGCCGCGCGTCGGGGTCAGCTCGGTGATCTTTTTTCCGATCGTCTCAATAACCCGCCAGCCCCAGGTGGCCAGCCCGATAACGATCCCGATTCCGCCCAGCCCGAGGATGTAAAGACCCCAGTGGCCTGCGAGCTGTTCGCTCACAATCTGTCCCTCTCGCTGCAGAACGCCAATCACCCCCATCAGGGGGCCGACCGCGTTGGCGACATCGTTGGCGCCATGGGCAAAAGCGACGGTACAGGCGCTGAGGATCTGCAGGTAAATGAAGATCTTTTCGGTAGCCCTCATCTGCGGGGTTCCCCAAGCTCCCGCTCCTGCAGTTTTTCCGGCGGGAGGTTGGTCCTGTTCTTCTACCTCGGCTGAAAGCTCTTCGATTTTCGCGCCCAGGGATTTGAGCTTCCCTTCAACCTCCCCTGTCGCCAGCAGGGAAAGTTTTTTGAACTTCGTCTTCATCCTGGCCAGGTCTTCGGAGATTACGGGATTCTGGGCATGGGCCGTTTCCGGGTCGTCCTCTTCGACGGTGATTCTATTGAGCAGGGGAATGGAAACCAGCGCGGCGGCGATCCCGATGGAGACCGCTCCAAGTAGAGCCTCGGTGAATGTCCAGTCCAGCTTCAGGGGCTTGAGGCCCTTGTAGAGCGTAACCAGGGAGATGACCAGGAACACGAGGAAGACCAGGAACGGCGCCATCTTCTTGGCCGAGTTGACCATGTCCCGCTTGTGCAGAACGAGCTTCTGGATGGAGATGAAAACGAGAAAGGCGAATCCTCCAGCCAGCAGAGGAGAAACAACCCAGCTGAGAACGATCTTTCCGACCTCGGACCAGAGGATCATGCCCGGCGGCTCATTCCAGAAGATGACCATTCCGAAGCCGACGACGGACCCGACAATACTGTGGGTGGTGGAGACGGGCAGCCCGAAATAGGTAGCCGTCAGCAGCCATGTCGCGGCGGCCAGCAAGGCTCCCATCATGCCGTAGACGTACAATCTTCCCCCATCTTCATTCAAAAACGTCATGGCCTCATTCGAGAAGATCCCTTTACGGACGGTCTCGCTGACGTGGGAACCAACGAGAAAGGCGCCGGCGAATTCGAAGATAGCGGCGACGATGATCGCGTTTCTCAGGGTCAGGGCGCCCGAGCCTACCGAGGTGCCCATGGCGTTGGCGACATCGTTGGCGCCGATACTCCAGGCCATGTAGAACCCGCCGCCCATCGCGATGAGATAGATCCAGAACACCTGGGTTTCGCTGAACCATCCGCCTGACTGGCCAAGAAATGGAGAGAGTGTTTCAAACATGTGAGCTGCTTGCCTGGGGGTATAGGGTTACTTGGCGATCATTAACCGGAGGCGGTTGGCCATCCGTTCAGCGGAATCAGCCAGGTCTCCGAGCTTGTTGATAATGCGCGACCACATGATCACGTCGAGCACCTCGACCTCTTTTTCGAGGTCGAAGAGTTTCTTGGCGGCGGCCCGTTCGGTGCCATCTGCCACCGTTTCATCGGCGTTGATCTGTTCGATCATGCCGAGAACCTTCTTCGCTTCCGGGCCGCCGAAGGAGGTCTCCACCAGCTCATCAAACTCCTGCACCATGTCCGCCGCCTGGTTGCAGACCGTGGCGACCTCGTCGATCAGGTTGTTGAGAGGCTCCTTCATATCGGCGGGCAGCTTCAGCGGCCGCAGGGTCAGCAGGATGGCGATGTCCTGGGCCGTGTCGGGCAACTCCTCCTGGATGTCGAGGATCTCGAGGAGGTCGCGGCGGTCGATCGGCAGGAAGATGCTCTTGGGCAGGTGGCTGCGGATGTCATTCTTGATGACGTCGGCTTCCGATTCGAGGTCGGAGATTTCCTTGAAGACCCGGTCGAATTCAGCCGGCTCGTCATCAATGATGGAATTGATGACGGGCTTGATTCGTTCGACACAGGCGCGGGATTTTTCCATGTGCGCCTGGATAGGCTTGAAGGGACTGCGCCCGAAGAGCGCCATGAGAGCTTTCAAAATAGTGTCCTCGTTAGTGGGTTGGCCCGACTGGGTGAATCAACATGAATGGTAGGGCTCGATCATTAGGTGAGAATAAAGGCAATGTGAAGATTTCGTTAATATCCGGTCATCCGGCGGCAGCCCTTGATCGCTTAAGAGTTGCGATAGAGCTCTCGCCTCGGGTACCGTGACCGCGCCGGGTATTTGAAGAGTGAGACCTTCGGCAATACTGTGGGTCCAAGCGCGGCCTCGCCGGTAAAGGATGGCGTTCTCATGGACAGTGGTGACCAGGAATACAATTCGAGCAAGGGCCAGCTCCTGGTCTCGGAGCCTCGCCTCGCCGACCCGAACTTTCGCTGCACGGTGGTCCTGGTGACCGAGCATGATGAGAAGGGGGCCTTCGGACTTGTTGTGAACCGGTCGGGTGGCCAGACGGTTTCCGATCTCTGGAGCGGCCTCACCGGTGAACCTTGCCTGAGTGAGACGCCGGTGTTTATCGGCGGCCCGGTGGAGCAGGCCGCGGTCTTTATTCTCCACAATCGTCTGGACCTCAGCGACGACGGCGAGCCGGTCATCGATGGTCTCTATATGGGCAGCAGCCTGGAGCTTCTCCAGGCGCTCATCGAGGATGAGGATTCCGCCATCTGGGCGGACCAGCAGGTCTACCGTGTTTTCTGCGGCTATTCAGGCTGGGGCGGCGGTCAGCTTGAAGGCGAGCTCGCCGCCGGAGGATGGGTGGTTCAGCCGGCCACGGCCGAGTATATCTTCCGGACCGACTCCCCGGAGATGTGGAAGAGTTCGATGGAGCGCCAGGGTGGGATCTACCGGTTCTTTTCGGGGATGCCTGTCGACCCGGACGTCAACTAGCGTCGCTTTCTTCAGGGGCCTCTGCTTTCCCGGTATCTTCTTCAGCCGGTGCTTCCTCAACGGGCTCTTCGGCCGGCACCTCGGCCGTACCGGTGGCCGGATCATCGGCAGCAACCTTCTGCCCGGGAACCGCGGGCAACCCGAGCGCCAGCAGGATCGGCAGCAGCACCAGCGCGGTGGCGCCGTAATAGGGCCATTCCGAGCCCAGCTTCCAGTAGGCCGCACATGCAAGGACGGGCCCTACCGCTCGTGAGAGGGCACCGAGTGACCGGAAAGTGCCGAGCACCTCTCCCTGCCGGTCCGCCGGGGTATAGAGCGAGGTGAGGGCCGTCAGGCAGGGGGTAGCCAGTGCGCTGCCGACTGCCAGGAGGGCCAGTCCGAGATAGAAGAGGCCCTCGGAACCCGCTGTGCCGGTCACCAGGAGACCCGGCACCAGGAGGACCAGTCCGTAGATGGAGACTTTTTTCTCTCCCATTTTAGGAGCCATCCTGCGCACCACTCCACCCTGTACCAGGGCGATGATCAGCCCGACGAAGATGAAGATCCACATCATGTCGGTGCTTTCGTAATGGAAGCGGTCCTTGGCGAGGAAGGTAAGGGTGAACTCCATGCCCGCGAAGGCGACCAGGAAGATGAAGTAGACCAGGTTGGTGCGGCTGACGCCGGGAATGTCGAAGCCGCGGAAGAGCTTGAGCGGGCTGATCGGCCGTCCGGCCTGGTGCGCTTTGCCGCGCGCCTGTTCCGGCAGGCTCTCCTTGAAGCTCCTCATCACCCAGGAGAGGTTCCAGAGCGAGAGCAGGAAGGCTCCGGCGGCGGCAGCGGAGAAGGGATTGAGTCCCGGCAGCTTTCCCGACAGGTCGATTCCGGAGAGGAGCGCGCCGATGGCCGGGCCGAGGATGAAGCCGAGCCCGAAGGCCATACCGATCATCCCCATCCCCTTGGCGCGATTCTTTTCATCGGTCGAGTCCGCCATGGCTGCGGTGGCCACCGAGATATTACCTCCCATGGCACCGCCGAGTACACGTGAGATGACCAGCAGCAGGAAGGAACTGCTGAAGATCCACACCAGGTAGCTCACGCAGAGGCCACCGATGGTCATCAGCAGCACCGGCCGGCGTCCGATGCGGTCGGAGAGCCGTCCCCACATGGGCGCGAAGAGGAATTGCAGGATGGAGTAGAGCGACCCCAGGATGCCTCCGAAGAGGACCGTGGCGGTGAATTTCCTGTCTCCCTCTTCTCCGGAAAGCTCGGCTAGATTCGCTATCAGTCCGCCGAAGAAGCTGTCGGCGTCCTTGGCGTAGTACTCAAGCATGTCGGGAAAGAGCGGGAAGATGATCGAGAATCCAACCAGGTCGACAAAGACCGTCAGGAAGAGGACTCCGATGGGCGATTTTTTACGTTCGGCGTTCATGGCGGCTCCGGGTTCTGTTGCTATTCGAGCGGTCTCAGCTCGATGATTTTCTTCTCGGGATCGATGCGAGTGATCGCGGCGCGAATGACGTCTCCCTTAAGAGGAGGGTTCTTCATCTCAAGCAGGCGCGCTCGCGGGATGATGCCCTCGACACCTTCCTCTATCGCGACGTGAACGCCATCGGCGGTTTTCCCCGAGACCCAACCGGTAAACTCCTCGCCAACCTCGTAGTTGGTGGCTGAGGCGCTCCAATCGAGGATCGAGCCCCGGCGCAGGTCCAGGCTGACTCGTTCGCGCTCGGCGTCGACGCGCTGTATTTCGACCTCGACCTCGGCGCCAACCGCGAGCTCCGCGCTCTGCCCGGTCTCCTTGCTCCAGGTGTGGAGCTTGCTCTGGTGGATCAGGCCTTCGACGCCGCCGAGATCGACGAAGGCTCCATGGTTGTTGGTCTTGACGACGGTTCCCTTGAGGAGCTCCCCCTCCGAGAGTCTCGCCAGGGCGTTGCCCTTCAGCTCGACAGCCTGCTTCTCGAGCACGGCCCGGCGGCTTACCACCAGGTTCTGATCTTCCCTGTCGACCTGGGTGACCTCGACGTTGAACTTTTTCCCGACGAAGGGAGTCGCGTCCTCGATCCGCTTGATGTCGATCTGGGAGATGGGCATGAAGGCTCGAACTCCCTTGATGTCGAGGTCGAGTCCGCCCTTATTCGTCCCGGTGACCAGGGCCTCGAGCAGCGAGCCCGGGCGGAGATCTTCCCAGAAGACTTCTTTACGGGCCTTGCCGACCGACAGGAGGACCAGGTCACGGGCGCCATCATAGCGAATGACGCTCGCCTTGATCCTGTCGCCGAGAAGCGGCAGCTCCTCGTCCTCCTCGAATTCGTCCTCTTCGATGAGGCCGTGGTGCTTGCCGTCGAGCTCGATGAGAACCTCGCCGGCCCGGATATCGATGACGTTTCCCTCGAGGCGGTCGCCGGGCTCGAGCTTGTCTACATCAATCGTTTTGCCGGGAGATGGCGCCGAGGCTCCGCCCATCAGGGCCTCGAGGTCGGCATCGCTCATGCCGATGTCATCCTGGCTCTCATCCATCTCATCCGGGAATTGACGACTCTTTGCTGCCATTGCGTTTCCTGCTGGTTGGTTTCGGGGAGACCTTCGGCCGAAAAATGATCTTACGCCCGGGTGATGCAAGGTCAAGGACGAGCCCCTGCTTCCTTTCGCCGGCCGGAGACCTCGGAAGCTCCTATTGCGTTGATTTCAGCTCATGGCCTGATTAGTCTGGGAGCCTCTGGAAGCAGGTCCGCTAAGATGAGGTAGCGATGATACAAGCCCTGAGAGTGCTGGCGTTGGCGGCTATGGTTCTCCCGCAAGGATTTTTTGTTCGCGCAGATGATGAGCGTGGTCCGCTGGTTACCGCTCTCGCCGGGTCCGTTTCGGGCATTGTGCACGAGAGCTACCGGGAGAACAATTGGGAGCTGATTCACCGGCGGGCCGATGGTTCCAGCCCGAGGAACCTGACCAACACCCCGGCAGTCCACGAGCTTTATCCACAGGCTTCCAGCGATGGGAGACTGATCGCCTTCGTAGGAGATGAGACGATTGAAGGAAAGCGGGTTCGAAGCGTTTTCTACATGAATCGTGACGGTAGCGGCCGGAAGCTCGTGGCTCGCAACGCGCGCCAGCCCTGCTGGGGGCCGGACAACAGGACGCTTGCCTACCTTCCCGGTGAATTTGACAAGTATTCCGTCGTCGACTACGTCACCCGGGGGCTGCGATTTTACGACACCTTCACCGGAAAGCATCGAGACCATCCCAACAAGAAGCTGCACCATCTCTACAACATCACCTGGTCTCCCGGCGGCCGCTGGATCCTCTCTACGGTCCACGGCGGGATGGGCTACGGGCATGCGATTCTCGCGATCGCGGTCGATGGCGATGCCGTGCACGATCTGAAGATCAGCGGCTGCCGTCCTGACTTTTCTCCCGATGGAAAGCGAATCTGCTGGGGGATGAGTGATCACGTCATCGCGGTTGGAAAATTCGATCTCGGCTCCGGGTCGCCGAGGATTACCGGTGTGAGCAAGGTCATCTCCGACAAGAAACTCCATCTCTATCACTCCGACTGGTCTCCGGACGGCCGGCATATCAGCTTCAGCCTCGGCGCGGGCGGGCGGGTAGGAACGAACGGTCCAGGCACGAGCCGCGGCCTGGCTGAATTTGTCGGTGTGCGCGCGAAGTGGGACCTCTGCGTGGTCGAGGTCGCCAGTCCGGGGCGCTGGGAGCGCCTGACCGGAGACGGGCTCAGCAATAAGGAGTCTGAGTGGTTGCCGCCGGTGAAGCCGGGAAAGAAATGATGGGGTCGAGTGGGCGAGCGATCACAGGCATCTGCCTGGCCTGCTGTCTCTGCTCGAGTTCCTGTGTCCGGCAGTCACAATCGCCCGCGGCTGACGAGATCGTTACAGCCCTGGGTATCCCGATGGTGCTGCTTCCTGGAGGAAGCTTTCAGATGGGAAGCGCCCGGGGACGTTCCGATGAAGGGCCGCGGCACGAGGTCTCCATCTCGGCCTTCGCCATGGACAAATTCGAGGTAACCCAGGACATCTACGGCAGGCTCCAGCTGCCCGACCCTTCCCAGTTCAAGGGCAAGGGCCATCCCATCGAGCAGGTGCGCTGGTCGGACGCCGCGCTGTTCTGCAACGAGCGTTCGCGCGCCGAGGGACTCGAGCCCTGCTACGACGAGGACGATTTCCAATGTGATTTTAAGGCCAGCGGCTACCGCCTGCCGACCGAGGCTGAGTGGGAATACGCCTGTCGCGGCGGAGACGACAGCGACCGGGGGCGTTCTGCCGCGGCCCGCATCGATTCGCGAGCCTGCTACGCCGGCAATTCCGGCGGTCGGACCCAGCCGGCCGGCCGTCGCCGCGCCAACGCCTGGGGGCTCCATGACCTGCTTGGAAACGTGCTGGAGTGGTGCCACGATGTCTACGATAAGGATTTCTATAAAAACAGCGCCGGGCACGATCCTCTCGGTCCCGCGGAGAACCCTGAGAAGGACAGGGTGCTTCGCGGCGGCAGCTGGAAGTCGCCGGAGGCCGAGCTCACCGCATCGCGGCGCTATCACGGCCCGCCGGGCATTTCCGATGCCTGTTTCGCCCGAAACACCTACGGTTTTCGGTGTGTTCGGAGGCTGAGCGCCGCGGAGCGGCAGGCGGGAGGGAAATAGGTGCTCTTTCACACCTGGCCCTTCCTGCTCTTTTTCGTCGCCTTCTACGCGCTCTATCTTGCCCTGCGCTCTACCCGTCTGAGGTTGCCGCTGCTGCTCGGAGCCTCCTATGTCTTCTACGGCTGGTGGAATCCGCTCTACCTCCTGCTCATCATCTACTCGACCCTGGTCGACTACCTCGCCGTGCGCGGCATGTCCCGCGGCGGCAGGAAGAAAAGCTGGCTCGTCCTGAGCCTGCTGAACAATCTCTTCCTGCTCGGCTTCTTCAAATACGGCGAGTTCGTGGTCGAGAATCTCAACGAGGGTCTCTCCCTGCTGGGCCCGGGATGGGTTCTGCCCTCCCCGGATGTGCTGCTGCCGGTCGGCATCTCTTTCTACACCTTCCAGTCGATGAGCTACACCATCGACTACTGGCGCGGAAAGATCGAGGTGGAGCCCAATTTCATCCGTTTCGCCGCCTTCGTGGCTCTCTTTCCACAGCTCGTCGCCGGACCGATCGAGCGCGCCAGCTCGCTGCTGCCGCAGCTGAAGAAGCCTCCCCGCATCACTGCCGGCGACGTGAGCGAGGGCTTGTCGCTGTTCGTCGTCGGCCTCTTCAAGAAGGCGGCCCTTGCCAGCTACCTGGCGATTTACGTTGACCGGGTCTACGCCAATCCTGTCGGCTCGAGCTCCTGGGCGCTCTTGTGCGCGACGTTCTTTTTCGCCTGGCAGATCTATTTCGATTTCAGCGGCTATACCGACATGGCGCGGGGGATCGCCCGCATGATGGGCATCCGCCTCATGGTCAACTTCAACAATCCATACCTCGCCGTCGACCTCGGCGACTTCTGGCGCCGCTGGCATATCAGCCTGTCGACCTGGTTTCGTGATTACGTCTACATCCCCCTGGGTGGCAGCCGCGGGGGGCGGGCTCGTACGCTGGCGGCCATCGCGCTTACGATGGTCGTCTCGGGGCTCTGGCACGGAGCGGCCTGGACCTTTGTTGCCTGGGGCGCGCTGCACGCCGCCGGCCGGCTGCTGACCCTGCCGATCGAAAAGAGCGCCTTCTACCGCACGAAGGTTCCGAGGGCGCTGAAGCAGCTGCTGGTCTTTTCCTTCGTGCTCCTGACCTGGATCTTCTTTCGGGCGGAGAGCCTTGCCGATGCCTGGCTCGTTCTCGACAAGATCCTGGCCATCGTTCCGGGAGGCTTCCGCGGTTCCACTGAGCCTCTCTATCCTCTCCTTGCCCTGCTCCTGGTGCTTGGCGCCTGGAGCTGGCAGCTGCTCTACGAATCCCGTGTTCGCCGGCTGCTCGAGCTTCAGCCGGTGCGGATTGCGGCGGTTATCCTGATGGTCATCTACCTGGCTCTCGTTCCCGCTGCGGGTGACGAGGCCTTTATCTATTTCCAGTTCTAATGAACGAAACCCGAAACATTCCAACCACGCGCCAGGCCGAGGGGCTTCTTTGTTCACCCGGTGAATGGGGCTGGGTGCTCGCGGTCTGTGTCGCCGCGTTTTTCGCCGCCGCGCCTCTGTGGCGTTCCCTCGAGAATTTCAACCCGGGCGAGGATTACCGTCTGCCCTACGCCCAGAGCGATGACTACTGGCACTTTGAGCGCTGGTGCGGGGAGGCCCTGGACCGGGATGTTCTCGTGGTGGGCGACTCGGTCGTCTGGGGTGAATACGTCGCCCCCGGCTCGAGCCTTGCCGGGGCCCTCGGGGGCGGCGTCCCGGGGGTTCGCTTCGCCAACCTTGGCGTCAACGGGATCCATCCGGCCGCGCTGGAGGGGCTCCTGCGGCATCACGGCTCCGCGCTTCATGGCCGCAAGGTGCTGCTGCATTGCAACCCGCTGTGGATGAGCTCTCCGCGGGTCGATCTGAGCGGAGCTGAAGATGACTTTCCGCTGAACCATTCGAAGCTTGTCGGGCAGTTTTTCACGCGGCCGCTGTCCTACCGGGCTAGGCATTCGGAGCGGATCGCCGCCGTCCTCGACCGCTACAGCGGGCTTCGCGGTCTCGCGGGTCATATCCGCTCGAGCTGTTTCGAGGGAAGCGACCTCTATCATTGGAGCTCCGAGCACCCCGGCAAGAGCGTGCTGGGACGATTTACCTTTGAGGCCATCGTTCCCGCACGCACTCTCCGCCACCAGCCGGTATCCTGGCTCGAGAACAAGGGATTGCGCCAGGAGAGCCAGTGGGTTTCGGTGGACGATTCCTTCCAGTGGAGGTGCTTCCAGCGGGTTGTTGAGCTGCTGCTGGAGAGCGGCAACTCGGTCTTCGTGCTCCTGGGCCCCTACAATGAGTACATGCTCTCGCCTCGGGGCAGGGTGGAATACGGCGCGCTCAGGGAGGACCTCTCCGCCTGGCTCCGGTCGCGGCCCATCGGGCTAGCCGTGGCCGAGGTTCTGCCCTCGGAGCTCTTCGCCGATG